>CAVJKE010000095.1:0-6992 GCA_963649695.1 bacterium | reverse complement strand
GCAGTGCTCGCGGGCTGCTCCAAGACTGAAACCGCTCCGGTCAGCGAGAAAAGCGGCGACAACATCACCCTTTCAGTGAAGCTCGCTTCCGAGGATGGCGCGACAAGGGCTGAATATAACGGAGCGAAGTACATCAATTTCGTCTCCGGCGACAAGTTCGCCGCCGCCATCGCCAAGACCGATTCTCCGACAAAGGCTGTTTATGTCAGCTACAAGGACAAGGCTGAAGCGAACCGCTACTACACGAACTTCACGCTCGCCGATGAAAATGCCGTGGTGCCTGCGTTCAACGGAACGATCTACAGCATCAGCGACTCCCAGAAGGCCTCCGAGTACAAATTCTACGGAGTGTTCCCTGCCGAGGCTCTTTACACCGTCTATTCAGAAGAGGACCTGACGAGCTGGATTGTCACCCTTCCTAACGACCAGTCGGCCGCGACCCAGACATCTTGGGCCCCGAAGGCCTGTGTGATGCTGCTCAAGCCTTCCACCATCAAGTGCAACGCCACCGAGTCTTATTCCTGGGGTGAGTTCAATTCCGTCAACGAAGGCGAGACCGTGCGTATGGGCCATCTTTTCGGTTACGGTAAGGTCACTTTCGCCGGCGTTCCTGCCGAGTATGAGAACCTCGTGGTTAAATCCGTGTCCATTAAGGCCGTAGGTGACGACAAAGTCATCGCCGGACGTTTCTACACCGATGTCACCAAGACTCTTGACGAGATCGAACTCACGCCTTTCACCAAGTACGACGAGATCACACTCAAGGGTGACGGCAAGACGACCGTCAAGGACTATGTGGCCTGGTTCGCCGCCAAGCCTGGTACCTTCGACGTGAAGATCACTGTCGTCACAGGCAAGGCTGACCTTGTCTTCGACCGCAAGGGTCTGGTCATCAACCGTGGTGAGATCGCCGCTCCGACGGTCAACTACAAGACCACCGACACCGTCGTCTCCCACGACGTCACCATCGCTGAAGGCGCTTCCTGGAGCATGAGCAAATTCTCTTACAGCCAGTGCATCTCCTCCGACACCAAGGCTTGGGGTGACAACGGTATGGAAAAGATGAACTTCTCCCTTTCTTTCCCTAACGGTGAGGAGAATGCCGCCGGCAGCTATCTCTACTCGAATGGAACTTACAAACAGAAACTCTCTACCCAGAAAGTCGCCAAGATTGTTCTTGCGTCAGATGCCAGCTTCAACGGAATGAAGGCTGTCAAGATGAATCTTGGCGTCTACACCGCGGATGTGACGGCCGACTTCACCGTGAGTGTTGTCAACGGCTCGAAATCAGTTGAGCTCGGTAAGGTCACGGTCACCGGTGACGGCAGCGGCGCCGAAGGACAGAACTGCTATTTCTACACTACTGAAGAAAGCAGGAACGGCTCTCTCGTCCTCACTGTCGACAACTTCTCCGCGGACAAATACTGCATTCCTTATCTTGGCTGCATCGTGATCAATCCTGCACCTGAAATCGTTCTGGGCGAGACTGCTCTCAAAGTTGCCAAGGATGCCTCGACCATAAGCATCGACTGCACTGTCAATGCCGCCACCGGCAACCCGACTGTAAGTGTCGCCGAGGATGCGGCATCTTGGCTTTCCGCGAATTATGCTGACGGCAAGGTCAACGTCACCGTGGCGGAAAATACCGGAGCCAAGAGGTCTGGCGTCGTGACTGTCAAGGCTGTCGGTTTCGCAGAGTCAACCGCTGAAATCACCGTCACACAACAGAGCGCGACGGCTACGGAATACACCCTCACCGTTACCGCGGCTGATGTGAAGAAGGCCATCGACGCGACTCTCAACGGAGCCGAGGCGACGGATGACTATATCGCCCTCAATGCATCCTTCAATGCGAAAGCTGCCAACGGAAAGACTGTGGCTGTCCCTGTCACCTTTACTTACATCAACTACGCCATCGCTACCGATGAGTATTTCACCGTCGCGACCAAGTCATACTCCAAGCAGTCTGAAATCAAATGTAGTTCAGCCGTCGGCGAAATCTCCAAATTCGTCGTTGTCGCAGACAACTACCACAGGGCCAATTCTTATGCGGATTGCCGCATGCAGCTTTCAGCGGACGGAACGAAGTGGGTGGATCCTGCTTCGACATCCTATGTCAAAGGTGAAGACGGCTATTACACCAGTACCGCCCTCAACGATGACGAGACCATGACCTGGTTCGACATCAAAACTCCAGATTGGGTTAAATATCTGAAAGTAAAGAGCTTCGAAGTGACCTTCGTGGCTGAATAAACAATGATTGAATGAAAAACAGATTATCTATCTGTCTTCTTAAGGCGATTGTGGCCGCGGCTTTGTCCGCGGTCACAATTTCCGCTTGTGAGAAGACCTCTACGGAAGAGACTTTCGACACCACGATACAGGTGGCCGGGGGCAATGTGGTGAAAGCGGACGCCGCGGCTTCGACTCTTGACCTGTCGGTCTCCGTCACAGGAGGCCATGCTTCCGAAGCGGTCACGGCCGTCTGCGCCGAGGACTGGATCTCGGTGGCTGGCGGTGCCGGAGCGGAGGACAACGGGTCCGGTTCAAGGGGGACAGCCGCGGAATCGCAGACCAGGACGGTCAGCCTCGAAATCGCCGAGAATCAGTCTGAAGGCTCCAGAACCGCCACCGTGGTCCTGGGAATGGAGGGTGCGAAGGATGTCAAAGTCACTGTCATCCAGAGCGCCAACCCTGACTATGTCGTGAACAACCAGCTGACGTTCACTCTGGATGTCAATGACATAAAGGAGGCTACGGCGATGTTCACCGTCGCCCCTTCGATGTCCGACACCTACTACCTCTACGCCTTCGTCACCGCGGCCGAGTACGGCAAGTACTCCAGCGGAAAGGCTTTCGTGGAGGCTACAGTGGCGCAGATCAAGGAATATGCGCAAGGCTACGAGGAGAAGTACGGGACTCCGTTCTCGCTCAAGAGCAGGCTCTACAAGGGCTACGTCTCCACGACGGCCAGCGGCCTCACTCCGGACACCGACTACTGCCTTGTGGCCTTCGACCTCACTCTGAACTGGGGCTACAGCGGCAATGTGGCGGTCTACAAGTTCAAGACCGGCAAGGTGCCGCCTTCCTCCGACGCTTTCACGATCACCTACGATGAAAACACCGGAATCCTGATGTTCACTCCGGCCGAGACCACCACCGGCAGTTTCGGCATCGGCATCACCACGGCGGAATACTGGGACAACGCCAAGGCCCCTTCGGTTGTGGTGGACAGTTTCATTGAAAGCAGTAGCTTCTCGTCCTACAGCGTTGCCGACGGCGGGAGGGGATTCCCTCTCAAATACTATTCGGACATGGAATCCGGCAAGGAATATGTCGGCTTCGCCTTCAGCTACAACACCTCTACCGGCGCTGCCTCGAACATAGCCTGGTACAGGTTCACTTACAAAGCGAATTGACATGAAGCTGTTCAGCCACATATTCATCGGTCTTGCCGCCACGGCCTCGCTGCTGTCCTGCGGCAAGTCCGGGAGTGAGGAAGAGGCCGTTGATTCCACCTTCGTGGTGGAGGAAAGCGTCATCAAGACCGACGCGGACGGAGGAAGGATCGTCTGTGAATATGCCATCTCGGGTCCGAAGGAGGGCAGAAAGGCCGAGGTCACCTCTTCGGAGGACTGGATCGGAGTCTCGTCCGTCTTCGCGACAGAGTTCACGCTCGATGTGGAGGCCAACACCACAGGCAAGGACCGCACCGGAGAAGTCCAGCTGGACTGCTCCGGAGTGCGTCCGCTGAAGGTCCGCGTCGTGCAGAGCGCGAAGAAATCCGAGCAGCAGATCTACAAGAACTACAAGATAACCGTCAGCGGCATAACGACTTCCACCTGCCGTGTGCAGGTCGAGCCAGTGGACGCATCCAAGACCTATGTCTACGCCGTGGTGAGAAAGGCTGACTATCAGAAGATGACGGCCAAGGAGTACATCGAGGCCAGAATCTCACAGATCAAGGACATGGCTGTCCAGTACGGCTCCTCTCCTGCTGATTTCCTCAGTAAGGGCACCGTCGACACCGACCGTCTTTCCTCAGACCAGAGGCCGTACCTTTATGACCGCACTGACTATTGTCTCACCGCCTTCGACCTTGCCTACAACACCTCGAAAGCTGAGTTCTCCTACAGCGGGGACATCGATGCCGTGGAGTTCTCCTCGGCTTCCGCCCCTGCGTCGAGCATGACGTTCTCCATAAAGCACAACGGGGACCTGCTGACGGTCACGGCGAGCAATTCATCGGAGACCTTCGTGTGCGACTACATGAGCAAGGCTTCGTGGGACGAGCTTGACAGTCCGGACTATGCGGCCCACACCTACATCCTCTATTCAAAGCAGTACGGTACGTTCACGACTTACCAGGGCTCGAGGGTCATCGACCTTTCGGGCGAAAAACTCACCAAGGGTGAGAAATATGTCGTCTATGCGGTAGGCTACCTCGCCGATGACACCAAGGGCGGGCTTACCACAAAGGTGAACTATCTTGAATTTACGTATTAATTTTGTATGCGATTGACTATTAAAAACTTATTGCCGCTCTTCTGTTGCGCTGCACTGGCCGTGACGGCCGCCTGCACCAAGGAAGCGGCTGATCAGGAAGAGAACACCTCCGAGGCCGGTCCGGTCATAATCAATGAAGGGGTCGGCGTGGCCGTGAGAGGTGAACTTCTTCTGAAAGTGAAGAGATCCTCTTCGACGAGAGCGGCCGGCGAGGCTTCCGACGCCAAGGCCGGAGCGGACGAGGTGGCCAGGATGATGGAGGGGACTCCGTCTTTCCGCCTCGAAAGGCTTTTCCCGGAATGCGGGAAATTCGAGGCGAGAACCCGTGCCGAAGGGCTTGACTGCTGGTACATAGCCAGTTTCGACCCTGCTCTCAAATCTTCTGACATTGTTTCGCAGCTCCGCCGCAGCGGATCGCTCGAGTGTATTGAATATTCAGTGAAACCTACCCTCGCCGAAGATTCGGAGATGTTCAGCGCTTCTTCGATTTTCGGGAACTACGGGGCGACAGCCGCTCCTGCGGGGATCGCCGCGGCTTCCGTGTCAAGGAAGGGGCAGTTCCCGTTCGACGAGTCCGCCGATGCCAGGCAGAGGCAGTGGCACTACAACAACACCGGCTCTGTCTTCGGCAACACTTCGCTTGTCGGGGCCGACGCCGGAGTCTGGGACGCCTGGCCTATGTCCACGGGTAATTCCGATGTGATCGTGGCCATCATCGACCAGGGTGTTAAATTCGACCACGAGGACCTTGCCGACAACATGTGGGTGAATCCGGGTGAAATCCCGGGCAACGGCATCGATGACGACGGCAACGGCTACATCGACGATGTCTACGGCTACAATTTCATCGACGGCAACGGCACGATCACCACATCGGCGACCTTGTCTCACGGCACGCACGTGGCCGGGACAATCGCGGCCGTGAACAACAACGGCAAGGGAGTCAACGGCATAGCCGGCGGCTCAGGCAGGGGTGACGGAGTGAGGATAATGACGCTCCAGAGCCTCGGCGACAGCGACAGCGGCAGTTCCGGGGCAGGCCTCGGCGGCACCGTGAGGGCTATGAAATACGCTGCCGACAACGGTGCGGTCATCTGCCAGAACAGCTGGGGCTACACCAGCAAGGTCAGCTGGAACACCTGGACCCGCAACACCTACGGGGCTCTCAGGCGCGCTATGGACTATTTCATCAAATACGCCGGAGTCGACGAGAACGGTGAGCAGTCCGGTCCTATGAAGGGCGGTCTGATCATCTTCGCCGCCGGCAACGAGGCGGTCGACTATCCTTCCTATCCTGCGGCCGACGACGCCGTCGTGAGCGTGGCCGCCCATTCCTACAAGGGCGACGGCGCTGTCTACACGAATTACGGCTCCTGGATCGACATCTCCGCCCCGGGCGGGGACACCTATGTCGACAGCCAGTACGGCGGGGTCTACAGCACGATCGTCGGGGAGGACGGAGGCTCGTCCTACGGCTATATGCAGGGAACGTCGATGGCCTGTCCTCACGTCAGCGGGGCCTGCGCCCTCGCGGTTTCCTACTACTACGGAAACTCGAAGCGCAAGGGACTCACCCCGGATCTCCTCAAGGCCGCTCTCCTGAGTTCCGCGGCTCCGTTCCGCGGCTCTCTGTCGGAGACATATTCAGGCAAGATGGGAGCGGGGATGCTCGACACCGCGGAACTGCTCCACTATATGGATTTCCTGGGCGACATCCCGGCCTGCTCGATTTCGGTCGGCGAGACGGTGAAGATCGACCTTTCGGATCATTTCCCTACCGTCAATGTCGTGTCCTGCAGCGTGTCCTCCGAAGGCATCGTGGAGACGACTCTCGATGGAGGAATACTCTCTGTCACAGGCCTTTCCAATGGCGAGGCCACCATCACGCTCTCCAACGGCGGCAAACTTTACAAGGAACTTAAAGTCACGGTCAGCAAATGAAAAAGACAATGATATCCTTCTTCGCGGCCGTCTGCGCCGTGATGTCAGCCGTTTCCTGCTCGAAGGAGCAGACTCCTGAGCCTCAGGCTCTTCCGACTCCGGAGGCCTATGTGACGGAGTTGACCTGCACAGGCTTCACCCTTTCCTGGGAGACCGTCACCGACGCAGGCTCCTACACCTACACTTTCAACGGCGGAGACGAGATCTCGCAGAGAGAGACTTCGGTGACCTTCAGCGGCCTGCAGCCATCGGAGCGTTACACCGTCACCCTCCGCGCCGACGCGGGGACCAACGGCTCGTACACGGCCTCCCCGACAGTGACCTTCAGCGTCACCACGGAAGGCGTGTCCACGCTTGAAGCGCCTGTGCCTGAACTCGTCGCGGCTTACAAGTCCAAGACCATCATCCAATGGAAAGGAGTCTACGGAGCTGAGTCTTATGAATATTCAGTAGGACCTTTCAGCGGGAAGACCTCTTCGCTTTCGGTAGAGATCAACGGCCTCGAGGCCTCCAAGGACTATGTCTTCAGCCTGAAGGCTCTGTCC
>CAVJKE010000094.1:0-6999 GCA_963649695.1 bacterium | reverse complement strand
GGGCCGGGATGGACGATGCGTAAATCGTGGCCCGTGGCAGATAAGAGACTGACAACCAACGAAAAGAGCATATGTCTGGTACAGAAATCACGACCAGACATATGTTCTTCTATCTCATTATCAAGTAGTTATCCGCCACGACTAACGAGTCCGGCCGGGTTTCTGCTGACAGAATTGCAGCCAGAAACAATCAGAACAACTTCCCGTGAAATTCTGTTTCTGTAAGAACGGCGGTTCTAGTACGCTCTTCCGTAGAGTTTCGGGGAGTTGAAGGAAGGCTTGCGGCCGGAGATTCCGAAGAGTTCCGAGATCGAGACGATCTCGTAGCCCATCTCCTTGAGCTTGGGGATCAAGGTCTTCATCGCCTCGACGGTCCGTGCGTTGGTGTCGTGGAACAGAAGGATCCTTCCGTCCTCGACCCTGTCGACAGTCATCGTCACCCGGTCCTCGACAGGCATATCAGCCCTCCAGTCCTGGCAGCTGAGACCGGCGATGAACACCTTGTCATCGATGAGCGAGGCAACGTGCTGGTTGTGCGCCGTGAAAGGCGGACGGAGGTACATAGGCTTGGCCCCGGCGTAGAGCAGAATCAGGGAATCAGTTCTGGCGACCTCCTCGAGAATCTTGTCGTCTGAAATCTCGGTGAGGTTCGGATGAGAAAATGTGTGGTTCTCCACATCGCAGCCAAGGCTCACCATACGGCGGATTATCGGAGCAGTGGACTCGTCGATCTTCTGGCCGATGAGGAAGAACGAAGCCCTTACTCCGTTCTCTTCAAGGATGTCAAGCATCTTAGGAGTGTACTCCAGACTCGGCCCGTCATCGAAAGACAGGGCCACATATTTCGGAGTCACCGGGCCGCAGCTGCCGCCGCAGTCATCCGTTTCCTGAGCGGAGGCCGCCACCCCGCAAAAGAGCAGCAGCCCCGACAAAATGTTCAAAAACCGCATTCCCTTTAGAATCCTCTTCCGAATTTCATCCAGTACTTAGTCTCAAGCTTCTTCCAGCGCTCGGCGCACTTGTCATGGACATCGGCGGTGTAGGCGTTGAGCAGAGCCGCCTTCTTGCGGGCGCCCGCTTTTGAATATTCAGCCTCAAGTTCGCCAAGGCCTTCGAAGGCCATATCTTCCATCTCAAGCACATTCTTGTTGAAGTCCTTCTTGACGCTCTGCCAAGAGAGGGTCGCAAGCTTGTTGGCTCTGCGGAACTCCCAAAGCACGCTTTCAGGATAATATTCCTTCTGGCCGCACTTGTCGAAGGCCGCCGGCAGCTTCGTGCTTCCGCAGAAAATCGGGATGCGAGGGCTCTGGGCAGGATTATCGACAGCGTACCAGCAGATTCCGCCGATGCCGTCAGGAAGCCAGCCGCGGCTCTGGATCACGGTCGAATAAGAACACCAGGCGACAGCCAGCGTCCTCTTGAAATCAACCGTTCCCGGGGCTATGCTGTTGAGGGTCTTGCGGGTGGAGGTGGTCAGCCACGGATTGGCCAGAGGGCTGATCTTCTTGTGCGCAGGAACACCGTCCTTCTCATCGACATCGATAGTCCAGTTCTTGCACATATCCCATTCAGTGCCTTCGTAAGTGTCTCTGAGCAAAGCCATAACCTTTCTGACATCGACCAGGGAATCCGGCTTCACCGAGAACGGGATCTCGTCCTGGCCGTACTCAAGGCCGAGCGAAGGGGCCAGCAGGCTGAACACCCTGAACTCCCTCTCGCGGTAGTTCCTGCCCTGGGCGTAGGAGCAGACGATGACCTTCCAGAAGACGAAGTCTCCCTTGCCGTCCCAGAGTCCGTTGTCGATGGCCACCTGCTCAAGGTTGTCGGAAGCCATGAAGTTCTCTGTGTCAGCACGGTCGATCTTGCCGATCCTCGGGATGTTGGCGGAGATGCCGATGTGGTCGTCAGGAATTCTCTGGGCGGCCCAGGCGGCTCCTATCTTGTCCTTGCCGACTCCGACGATCTCGAACTGCCAGACCTCTTTCGGGTCGGAGACGGTGAGGCACTCGCCGGTGTCGCCGTAGCCATACTGCTCGGCGATGGAGCCCATCAGTTTGACGGCCTCGCGGGCAGTGGCGCAGCGCTCGAGCGCAAGGCGGCAGAGTTCCTCGATGACCAGAGGAGCGTTCTTGTTGATGAGGGTGTCAGGGCCGGTGAAGGTCGTCTCTCCGATGCCGACCTGCTTCTCGTTCAGAGAAGGGTAGCCGGTGTTGACATAGGAATATGTGTGGGCGACCTGCGGGATCTCGAGGATGTACTTGACCCCTACGGTGTCAGTGACGAACTTTGTCTTGCGCCAAGCCTTGCGGATCCAGGTCGTGGAACCGGGCTTGTGGTCCTTGGCCGGAACGATGTTGACCCAGGTGTGGGATGTTCCGTCACAGGTGTGCGAAGTCATCACAGAGCCGTCCGTGCTGGCCAGCCTTCCTACTACAATGCTGGTACATTCCAGTCCAGCGCTTTCCTCATCCTGGGCCCGTGACACGTAACCAACGGACAGAACCGCCAAGGCGATCGCAAGAAATTTCTTAATCATTTTTCTGAAGTCTAATTTTGAATCTGCCAAAGATAGCAAAAGGATTTCTAACGATAAAACTCCGGAGACTATTTCTTGTCCCCGAGGATCTTGCCGATCTCGTCGACAGCGTAGCCGTCATCGGCGCTTCCGGAAGCCCTGTAAATCTCCACCGCCTTCTCAAGATTGGCCTTGAGGTCGGCGTAGCCTATCTCTTCCGTAGTCTTCGAAGCGATGTTCCTGACACACTCGGCCGCGGCGTGACGCACGCTCTTGTCGCTGTCGTCCAGGCATTTGCCGGCGAGAAGGAAGGCTTTTACCGTAGGTACTGAAGAAAGGGCGGAGAGGATGGACCTCTTGTCGGCCGGGGTCTTGGCGAGGTCAAGCGCCTTCGACAGACCGACACACTTCTTGCCAAGGTCGTTCTCGAAACGGGAAACCAAGGATATGTACCTCTTCAAAGCGTCCCCGGAAAATTCATCCTCGGAGCCTGCCATCTTCAGCAGCATAGGCACCACCTTGTAGTTGCCGACACTGAGCAGAGCCTTCGCGGCCGCCTTGTCTCCCGACTCATAAGCGGCAGTCAGGTCATCCACAGCCTCATCGGCGCCTGTAGCGGCAAGCGGGCGGTAGTAGGCGGAAGGATTGTACGAAGCTCCCATCAGAGCCTTGATTTTTGAATATCCAGCCTCAGGCGCGAGCGTGCGGACTGAACAGATAAGAGCGTTCTGGTACACGTTGCGGTCGCCGTCAGACGAGGCTTTCTCGATCAAAGCGGCGACTTTCTCGGCATCCTGCGCACCGACGACGTTCTCAAGAGCCAGTTTGGCGAGGTTGGACACTGTGCTGTCCCCGGACTCTATCAATGAATATACCTTCGGAGCGGCTTCGGTCATCTTCCTGGCCTTGACCAGATCGAGGATACGGGCGACGGTCACGGGATCCTTCTCGCTGTCAAGCGCGGCGAGAAGGTACTGCTTGTAGTCACCCTTGAAGGACTTCAGAGCCGTCTGGGCGGCAGAGGCGTTCTCTCCACCCAACTGGCCCACAAGAGCCTTGGCGGCCTTTTCTCCACCTATCTTGCCGGCCGCGGCTATGGCAGCCGCGCCGACAGCGCCGTTTTCGGAAACAGCCTCGAGGACGATGTCGGAGACAGAAGAGATCTTGTTGTCGCCGAACCAGTCGAGAAGGTCGGTCCTGACCTCAGCGGAACGTTTGCTGAAATTCTTGCTGAAAAGAGGGACTAGATTCCCGGCGCCCAGAAGAGCGGTCGCGTTGTCGATCACCGAGTTCCTGTACTTGACGTCATCGTTGCCAAGGGCGGCCTCGACGACCTTCATAGCCTTCGACGGGTCGTTCTTCATCTGTGCGAGAGCGCCGGCCGACTTGTAGGCCGAAACCTCTGAGGCCATCAGATTCTTTGCGGCCTTGGCCACGGCCTTGTTCTTCGAGCCGTCCGCAAGTCTCACAGCCAGAGCCGCATACTCGGCCGGAGAGTTCTCTTTAAGAATCTCCAGCGAGGATTCCGAACCGATTGCCGCGAGAGCCGAGAAAAAGGCGTTGTCGTGAAGATCGGAGTTCAGAGCCTTCGGAACGACCCATTCCTGGATGTACGGCTCGGCGGCGGACAGGCTTTTTCCAGCCGCAGCGGCGGCGAGAAGTCTTCGGTCGGCCTTTCCTTCCTTAACCAGTCCAAGGATGGTGTCCTCAGTCCCCGGAATGTCCACCAGAGCGCCGATGGCGATGGAGGCCAGAGCCGGATCATAGACATATTCATTGAATATCGCAGCGTCGGCGGTGGTGGCGATTTTGCGGAACTGGCTGAGCAGGAAAGCCTTGACCTCAGTGCTGGAAGCCTCTTTCACAGCCTGTGCGAAGCCTTCGCGCACAGCGTCGGCGCACTTGGAATCAGCCGAAGCGTAATCCGCAAGACCCGAGAGGGCATATTCATAAAGATTGTTGGCCACTCCTTCAGCGGCAGGCTTCATCAGCTTCGCGGTTTCGACCACAGAGGCAGGCGCGGCCGCGGCGAGGTCGGCGATCCGGGTGTTGAAATCGGTGGCGGTGTTAGCCGGCATTGCGGCAAGTGCGTCAGCCACAACAGTTTCGACTGTTCTTTGCCTTGCATCCTGCGCACAAAGGGAGAATGCGGCTGCAAGGAATATGATGGACAAGATTAACTTTTTCATATTCAGATAATTATAAAATCATTGAACCCCACGGAGCGCGCATAGGCTGGTTGATCAGCCGGTTGGCGGCTTCGTCGTCGATGAAAAGCTGCTTCTCCGGATCGAAGCGCAGGGTCCTGCCGAGGCGCAGGGCGCAGGCTCCGATGTTGACGATGGTGCAGCTGTGGTGGCCGTTGTCCTCCGCCAGAGCGAATTTCCGGCGGGTCTTGACGCACTCAAGGAAGTCAGTGTGACGAGGCTCCGGATCCGGAAGAGAATTGATGACATCCATCACGTTAGGAATCGTGCATTCAAAGCCTTTGTAGACCTTGCCGTTAGGACCTTCGATGTAAGGGACCTTTCCCGTGCTCTCGAAGCCTTCGCCCTCAAGGATGATCTTGCAGCCATCGGCATAGGTGTAGGTGATGCTGCGCCATATTCCCACAGCGTCAGGATGCTGCTGCGGCGCGTCCACCTCGACTTTCACCGGGAAGGTGTCGTCCTTGCCGAGGATGTACTGGACCGGGTCGATGTAGTGCTGCCCCATGTCCCCGAGACCGCCGGACTCATAGTCCCAGTAGCCGCGGAACGTCTGATGCACACGATGAGGATGGTAAGGCTTGTAAGGAGCCGGTCCGAGCCACATGTCGTAGTCAAGTTCCTCAGGAACAGGCTGAGGGACAAGGTTTTCCTTGCCGGTCCAGAAGAACTTCCAGGCGAAGCCTGTGGCACCGGAGATCCTCACGGTCAGAGGCCAGCCGAGAAGGCCGCTCTGCACCAGTTTCTTCAGAGGCTCCACCGTTGTCCCGAGACCGTAGAAAGTGTCCTTGAAACGGAACCAGGTGTCAAGACGGAAGATCCTGCCGTACTTGTTGACGGCCTCAACGACCTTCTGGCCTTCGCCGATGGTTCTGGTCATTGGCTTCTCGCAGAAAATGTCCTTGCCGGCCTTGCAGGACTCCACAGCCATTATCCCGTGCCAGTGCGACGGAGTGGCGATGTGGACGATGTCCACGTTGGAATCGTGCACAAGATCCCGCCAGTCAGTGTAGGCCTGGAGTTTCGTGCCGAACTTCTCGACTCCTTTCTTGAGGGCGTTGTCGAGATGGTTCCTGTCCACGTCGCAGACAGCCACCAGACGGCAGCGTTCATCGCTTGTGAAATGCAGGCTGCTCATTCCGATGCCGCCCGTACCGATGATTCCACGGGTCATCTGGTCGCTCGGAGCGACGTACTTCTTGTCGCCGTTCATCGCACCGAACACCTTCCTCGGCAGAATCGTGAACAACGCCAGTCCCGCCGCGGACTTCTTGATAAAACTTCTTCTGGATTCGCCCATAATGCTATTGAGTTTTGAATATTATCGTTTATGTGACCGCCCGCTCCCGCCGGAAAACCGTCCGTACAGTTTCTGGGGAAACCACGACTGACGAAGTTAGCAAAAACAAACGACACTTTCAACACGAAAGCGCCGTTTCAATCCGTTCCGGCCAGCCGGCCCGGCCGGACAACAAAAAAGGCGGGAGAATCCTGCGACTCTCCCGCCCTGTCATATTCAGAGAAATTACTCGCCCTGACGGTCGTTGCGACGGCCTCTGCGGTCGCCACGGCCACCTCTGCGGTCTCCGCGGTCGCCTCTGCGGTCGCCACGGTCTCCGCGTGAAGGACGTGAACCACCCTGCGCGTTGGCGGCGGCGGCAGTGTTAGGAGTAAGATCCTGCTTGCCGTAACGCTCACCGTTGCAGATCCACACCTTGATTCCGAGGGCGCCGACCTTGGTGCTTGCTACCGCAAGAGCGTAGTCGATGTCAGCACGGAATGTGTGAAGAGGTGTACGGCCTTCCTTGAACATCTCGCTTCTGGCCATTTCAGCTCCGCCTACACGGCCGCTGATCTGAACCTTGATGCCCTCGGCTCCGACCCTCATGGTTGAAGCTACAGCCATCTTGATGGCTCTTCTGTAGGAAACACGACCCTCGATCTGACGGGCGATGCTGTCAGCCACGATGTGGGCGTCTACCTCAGGTCTCTTGACTTCGAAGATGTTGATCTGGACATCCTTCTTGGTGACCTTCTTAAGCTCTTCCTTGAGTTTGTCGACCTCAGCTCCACCCTTGCCGATGATGAATCCAGGCCTTGCGGCGTGAATGGTCACGGTGATGAATTTGAGGGTTCTTTCGATGACAATCTTGGAGATGCTGGCCTTGGCAAGACGCTCTGTCAGATACTTGCGGATCTCATAGTCCTCAGCGATCTTCTCAGCATAGTTACCACCACACCAGTTAGAGTCCCAACCACGGGTGATACCGATTCTGT
>CAVJKE010000093.1:0-7170 GCA_963649695.1 bacterium | reverse complement strand
CCCGACCTTGGCAAGGTCGTGCTCTACCAACTGAGCTATTTCCGCAAACTTTGTTACCCTTAGCATCGCTTTGGGATTACAAAGGTAGTGCTTTTTTCTTATTCCGCAAATTATTTCTTAATTTTTTTCAAGTTTTTCTTTACAAGGCTTCCGCAGTGTGCCTTCGGCCACTTGCGGAAGCGTCTTGCCACACGGACTACTTTTCAATGAAGACCGGAGAGGCCGCGAGATAGTTACCTGTAGGAGCGAAAGCGGAGGCGACCTTCACCTTCTTTACAAGGACCGGAGTCTCGACGTTCCTGGCGACTATGAATGAATATGTCCCCTCTTCGGTCGCCCAGCCGGAGCGTTCCTCATCGTAGGAGGCAAGCAGGGACTTCGGAATCCTGACCTCGACAGTCTGGGACTGGCCCGGAGCCAGAACCTCGGTCTTGGCGAAGCCCTTGAGTTCCCTCTCAGGCTTGTCCATATCCTTGCCCGGAGCCTTGACATAGACCTGGACGACTTCCTTCCCTGAATATGCTCCCGTGTTCTGCACGGTCACGTCAACGACATAGTCGGAGCCGTCTTCCTTGACGGACATCCCGTCGTACTTGAACTCGGTGTAACTCAGACCGAAGCCGAAAGGATAGGCCGTGCGGACATTGTTGGTGAGATAGTAGCGGTAGCCCACATAGATTCCCTCACGGTAGTTGACATAGTCGATGTTCTCGACATCGTATCTCTTCTTAATGCCTATAGGCGCGGGACGGTGGAACGAGAAGTTGACAGGCTTGTCGGTCAGGATCTGAGGCATCGTCGGAGCGGTCGGGTCATCGTAGTAGTCGACCGGAATCGTCATCGGAAGCCTTCCGCTCGGAGTCTCCTCTCCGGACAGCACGGAAGCTATGGAGTGGCCTGCCTCGCAGCCCGGCAGCCAGCTGACGATGATCGCGTCGGCCAGGTCCCGCCAGGCGGTCATGTCGACGATGCCGCCGACATCCAGGACCACGATCAGTTTCTTGCCTTCCTTATGGAAAGCTTCGGAAACACCTTTAATAAGATTCAATTCATAGGTGGACAGCAGGTAGCTGAACTGGTAGAGCCTGTCCTTACCCTCGCCGAAGATACGGCCGATGGTGAGGACGGCTTTGTCGGCGTCCTTCGCAGCCTGGGCCAGCACGTCCTTCGAAGGCATGACCTCAGACGGACGCTCCGCGTCGACGTACCACTTGTCGAACTTGCCGTTGATCCTGCGGGTGTTGAACCTTTCGTACTTCATACAGTCAGCGTAGAAGTCATCGGTGGATTTGTCCAGACCGAAGCCGGCATCCTCGAGCCCCTGTTTGAGGTCGATAACATAGGATCCGTTGACATTGCCGGCTCCTGTG
Source organism: bacterium (assembly GCA_963649695.1). GTDB lineage: Bacteria > Bacteroidota > Bacteroidia > Bacteroidales > UBA932 > Cryptobacteroides. Next base: position 5,800 of record CAVJKE010000093.1, on the reverse strand, counting down.
CCGCCGGTGATGAATTCGTAGGAAGCCACGCCGAACAAGGCTATCTTGGATGCCTTGGCGAGCGGCAGAGCCGCGGACTCGTTCTTCAGCAGGACGATTCCCTCGGCCGCAGCCTTGCGGGCCACCGCGGCGTTATGCTCGGAATCAGGCTTGTTGGAATATTCATAGCCCCTGAATTTCGGGCATTTTACGATGAGTCTGAGGATTCTTGTCACCGCCGTGTCTACATCGGCCATCGGCATCGAACCGTCCGCCATCATATCCACAAGACGTTTGTAGTGTTCGTCCGTGCCTGGCTGGATGTGGTCGTTGCCGCTCGAGACCATCTTGTCCGAGAACTGGCCGGCGGCCCAGTCGGTGACCACCATCCCTTTGTAGCCCCAGTCGTTCCTGAGGACTCCCGTCGCGAGGTCGTGGTTCTCTGAAGTGAAAGTTCCGTTCAGATAGTTGTAGGATGTCATTATAGTCCACGGGTCGCTTTCGGCTATGGCGATCTCGAAGTTCCTCAGGTACAGTTCCCTGAGAGCCCTGCGGGCCACCCGGACATCGAGGTAGAGCCTGTTCATCTCCTGGTTGTTGGCAGCGAAATGCTTGAGGGATGTGCCGATGCCCTGGCTCTGGACTCCGCGGATGTAGCCCGCGGCGATCTTGCCCGCCAGAACGGGATCTTCGGAATAATATTCAAAGTTTCTACCACAGAGCGGGTTGCGCTGGATGTTCACGCCTGGGGCGAGCATCACGTCGATACCATATTCAAGAGCCTCGTTGCCGATGGCCTCGCCCACCTCCTCGACAATCTCAGGGTTCCAGGTGGAAGCGAGGGATGTGCCGATAGGGAATTTCGTGCAAGGCTGGTCGTCGATCCTGACTCCGGCAGGACCGTCGGCGAATACGATGGACGGGATGCCCAGCCTCTCGATCGGATGCGTGACTCCGGCCGCGCCCTTGACTCCGATGGTGGTGTAGCCCACTCCGTCAAACGCGGTGGAATTGCAGCCGACGATCAGCGCGGCCTTCTCTTCGTTGGTTAATTCTTTGACAATCTGAGGGATGTTGTCTCCGCTCAGTTTCAACGGGGATCCTGCCAGCAGGGCAGTGACCAAAAGCGAACCTATCATTTATGAATATTTTATTTCAAGATGTCAAAGTTAGTGATTTCCGCCGAAAGGCACAAGCACAAAAAAAAAGAAGCCCGGCCGCACGGCGGCCAGGCTTCAATATTCATTGACGGATCTCCGTTACTTGTAGTACTCGGCGAACTCGATGTCCTTGGTGGCCTTCTCGGCGAGGGTCTTGTCCTTCTTGGCTACAGAGTCAAGGTAGGTCTTAACCTGGTCGAAGTTGCCCTGACGGGCGGCGATGACGGCTCTCAGGTAGTCAACCTTGGCGTCCTTGCAGTGAGCGGCCTTTGAAGCCTTGTCAAGCTGGTCGGTGAGGATGTAGGCGAGGACGGTGTTGTGGCAGCAGCCCTTGGCGTCCTTGAGATCCTCGACAGCCTTGTCGTAGTCACCGGTGAGGATGTCGACAACACCGAGGTTAGCCTTTGCGGCGTCGGTGCCGGCCTTCTTGAAGTTCTTGGCGGCGGTGGTGTAGTCACCCTTGCGGAGAGCCACGACGCCGAGAGCGTTGGTGAGGTCCTCATCCTTGGTCTGTACGTCGGCGAAAGCCTTCTCGGCCTTCTTCACGTCACCTGCGTTGAGGTAGGTGGCGGCGAGGTTGAACCTTGCCTTGTCGCTGTCGTACTTGCTGATGGCCTTGTTGTAGAGTTTCACCTTGGTGTTGAAATCCTTGGTGAGGGTGGCGGCGTGCAGGAGAGCAGGCTCGTCAAGCACATCGCTGTTGTTGTCAACCATCTCCATAAGCTCGTCGGCTGTGTAGTTCTTGAACTCGACGTTGGCGATGAACCTCGCGCGGCGGAGTTCAGGAAGAACGTCGCTCTTAAGCTCGGTGTAGACTGAAGACATGTTCTTGATCTCGCTCTCACGGACAGCAGGGTCGCTGTACATTGAAAGGACGCGGAGGATAAGGTCCTTGTCCTCGATGTCAGAGTTCTGGACGAGCTCCTGGAAGCCTTCCCAGTCCTGACCGATGCTCTTCACCTCAGGATCAGCGACATCCTTGCCCTTCATGACCTTGTCCCAAGCCTTGTCAGCGGACTTCGAACGCTTCTCGGAAAGGGTGCTGTTGAGCTTCTCGCCACCATCAGGTGAAGCGTAGGCGACAACCTCTGTTCCGACAAGAGTCTTCCTCTCGTTGGACTTGATCTCGTCAAGAGCGTTCTGGAAATCCTTGATGGACTGTCCCTTGAGCTGCTTTGACTGAACATCGGCCGAGTTGATGTTGTAGAGGATCTGGCCCTCGGCGGTCTGCTGGAGGACAGCCTGGTAGCCGTCAGCCTTGAGCGGAACCTGTCCGGCGGCCTTCACGAGCATGTAGGTGGTGTTGACACCGTCGGCGACCTTCTTTACAGGGAGCTTGTAGGATTTGCTCTTGTACTTGGCCACACCGCGAAGCTCGAGGTGGGACTGCTCCATTCCTTCTACATATTCAAAGTGAACCTTCTCGGTCACGGTGCCGCCGTCCTTGGCGACAACCTTGTAGTTGTCCTTCACCTTCTCACCCTGGTACATGAACGGAGTCATCTTGGCCTCGCCGCCTTCATAGACGAGGACAGGGGTGACCTCAAGGATGGCCTTAGGATGGAAATACTTCTCCGGATAAGTGACCGTGACAGTGGCGTCGATGTTGCCGGCCACACACTCCAGAACTGCAGGGTCGCACTTTACGACCACATTGTCAGCGAGTTCCGCCATCTTCTCAGCGGAGGAACAAGCAACGGCCGCCATTCCGATGAAGGCAACCGCCAAAAATTTGAGTGTCTTTTTCATATAACTAATGATTAAAGATTGCATTCTATGCCGGGACAATTTCTTTATGTCCGAAACAATTGTACAAAGATAATTATTATTTTCTTAACTTTGCCAAACTCTGAACAAATACTAACTTCAGTCGGGTATGGATTCACAAGAACTGCAAAGGCTAAAGAACAAATACGACATCATCGGCAACAACGCCGACCTCAACCGGGCGCTCGAGACCGCTGTGGCCGTCGCTCCGACGGACCTGACCGTCCTGGTCAGCGGTGAAAGCGGTGTCGGAAAGGAAAATATTCCAAAGATCATCCACCAGAACAGCCGGCGGAAGACCTGCAAATATTTTGCCGTAAACTGCGGTGCGATTCCGGAAGGGACAATTGATTCTGAGCTGTTTGGCCATGAGAAAGGCTCTTTCACCGGAGCCATCGAGACAAGGAAGGGCTATTTCGAGGAGGCCGACGGCGGAACCCTGTTCCTCGACGAGATCGGCGAGCTTCCGCTTCCATCCCAGGCCAAGCTTCTGAGGGTTCTCCAAAGCGGCGAGTTCATCAAAGTCGGGTCGTCCAAAGTCCAGAAAACCGACGTGAGGGTCATAGCGGCCACGAATGTCAACCTGGTCTACGCCGTCTCCAAGGGGCGTTTCAGGGAAGACCTCTACTACAGGCTCAACGCGGTGCAGGTCAAGATGCCGGCCCTGCGGGAACGCAAGGAGGACATCTACCTCCTCTTCAGGAAGTTCACCTCCGACTTCTCGGAGAAATACGGAATGAGCAAGGTGACTCTCTCCAACGAGGCCATCGACCTTCTGATCAACTACCGCTGGCCGGGCAACATCCGCCAGCTCAAGAACATAGCCGAGACCGTCACGGCGCTTGAGTCCGAAAAACTCACCCGTACCTCCGAGAGATGCGTGGTCGACGCGGAGACCTTGTCGCGCTATATGCCTAAGGAGGAGACCAGCCTTCTTCCTGTCGCGGCCGCCGACACTGCTCCGGCAGGGACGGGATCGATGTCCGACTCCGAAAAGCAGGCGATCGTCAAAGCCATCTTCGACCTGAAGCAGGAAGTCGACAGGCTGAAGGCCAGGGTTGAAAGCGGAACAGTCACGGCGGCCGCCCCGGCCATCACGGAGCGGCAGGACCCGGAAGAGGCCGAATGGCAGGGCTTCGGAGCTCCGGTCTCCAGCGGAGATGTCGGCAAGACCGTGGACATCCCTACCGAACCGCACGCCCAGGACCTTTCGATCAAAAAATCCAACCAGGAGGCGGTGGAGAAGGCTCTCGAGAAGCACGGCGGCAACCGCAAGCTCGCGGCCAACGAACTCGGAATCTCCGAGCGGACCCTTTACAGGTGGATAGAAAGGTATCACCTCGAATCAAAATAGAGCGGCCGCCCTCCGCAGTCAAAGAATAATTTATGAATATAATGAAGAAGCTTATCACAATAGCCGTTCTGGTTCTGCTGGCTGTCCTGTCGGCGGGTTGTTCGATCGTGAACTACTCGTTCTCCGGCACGTCGATCCAGCCGGACGTCAAGACGGTGACCATCCAGTACTTCGGCTACAAGGCCCTGAAAGTCAACCCGAGCCTCAGCAACGACCTGACCGAGGCGATGAAGGACAAGTTCCGCAAGCTCACCAAGCTGGAGCAGGTCGAGATGGACGGAGACCTTGAGCTCGCCGGGGAAGTCACCGGCTACGAGGTCAGGGCGGCGGCCGTGACCGCCAACGAGGTGGCTGCGCAGAACCGCCTCACCGTCACCGTGAAACTGAAGTTCACGAACAAGAAGTACCCTGAGGATGATTTCGAGAAGAGCTTCTCGGCCTACTCGGACTACGATTCCACGAACTCGCTGGACGCGGTCGAGTCGTCCCTCTGCGAGGAGATCATCGAGAAGCTTGTCGAGGACATGTTCAACGCCAGCGTGGCACAGTGGTAGGAATATGGAAGGGAAACTGGACCTCAAGTCTTTGTCCGTCGATGACCTGACCAAGGTGATCAACCTCTACCCGTGGTTCGGCGGAGCGCGCAAAGAGCTTTGCGCAAGGATGGCCGAAGTTGGCGGAAGCTCCTGGGGCAGAGCGCAGTACTCGGACGCGGCGATGTACGTCGCCTCCAGGTCGCTGATCTTCGACATCGTCCGCTCGGCCCGGCGCAAGGACTACTCGGACAAGGATGTCAACGACCTGATCAAGGAATATATAGCCTCGTCACAGGCCTCGGCCGAGCCGGAGAAAGAGACCGGTCTGCCGGAGGAGGCCCTGGCTCCGCAGCCATCAGCGGGAGCGGCGGCGCGGCAGGAAAGGCCGACGAGGATCGGAGGGGATTTCTTCTCGGCGGAGCAGTACGCCTCCGTGAAGAAGGAAGAGGACAACATCTTCTCGAAGTTCCGCACGGAGAAAAGCGCCGAGACCGACGAGAAGGTCTGGGAAGACCCGGAACTCGGCTTCTGCACCGAGACTCTGGCCGGAATTTACGCCGACCAAGGCTATTTTGCTGAAGCAAAGAAGATTTATTCGAGACTAATCTTGCGATATCCGGAAAAAAGTGCTTACTTTGCATCCCTTATTGAAAATTTGCGACAAGAAAATTAAAATTATAGAATATGTTGTTCTCAATCTTAACAATCATCATCGTCATCGCGTCGATTCTTCTTATAATCGCCGTGTTGCTTCAGAACGGCAAGGGAGAGGGAATGGCCAGCAACTTCACTTCAGCCAACACCACCCTTGGAGTAAGGCAGACCGCCAACATTCTTGAGAAAGTGTCCTGGGGTCTTGTGACTTTCATCCTTGTTGTCTCCATCATCACTTCGTTCACGACAAAGACCGCCACTTCCGGCGTCGACGTGACCGAGAAGATCGAGGCCGCGGCCGCCCAGCCTGAATTTCCTTCAGCACCTGTACAGAGCGCCAATCCTGCAGC
>CAVJKE010000092.1:0-7175 GCA_963649695.1 bacterium | reverse complement strand
GGTCTGTGTCTTTACGGACTCCTGGGACTTTCGCCACCTTGCCAAGACGGACATCTGAGCTTTTTTCTAGTAACACGCAAATAATCAGTTTATTAAAAATACTTTAAATTATGTCAAAACTTTCGGATTCAATCGCGAAGCAGATTGTGGACTACGCCAAGGCCGCAGTCAGATTCTATGTGGGCAACTACCGCGGAAGGGTTCTCCTGCGTGAAGATGAAGTGCAGGACATCGTCGGCGAGACCTGCGTGAAAGCCTGCCGTTACTTTGATTCCTACAACAGGAAGAACGCGTTGTCCACCTGGGTGGGCACCATCGCCCGCAACTGTGTCAGAGACGCTGTCGCCCGCAAGGCCCGCAGTGCCCGTGTCTTCAAGCCATTCTCGGAGTTCGACAAAGATTACTTCGAGTGGAAAATCGAGTCCTTTGCCGAACCTGGGCCCGGCGCCGACAGCGGACTTCTCTTCGCGGAATTCGAGGATGATCTTGAAAGCAAGGTGTCGGAATTGGGCGAAATGGATCAGACCATTCTGATGAAGTATACGGCCGGAGACAAGCCTGCGGCGATCGCCGCGGTCTTGGGCTGTACTCCGAACTCGGTCTCTCTTCGGCTTTTCAAAATCCGTCAGAAACTCAATCCGTTGAAGAACGAGGTGGCTTAGCGCTGGCTTGGAAGCCCTGGCGTCCGCATCGGGATGTCGGGGACTTTCCGTTCTTCAGGTCTCCATCTCACAATTATTTTCAAGCGTTCCCAATATTTGTTATCTTTGCAAGAACAGTCACTTTCGGCGGATGCTTCTGAAAGGTGGACATTTTACAGAATCGACATTGAATATTATGGAAGCTAACGACAACACTATAAAGCTTTACTACAACACGGAGAAGGAAAAACTGCAGATGCCCGAGTACGGACGCATCGTGCTGACCATGGTTGAACAGGTCAAGGCGATTCCGGACAAGACCCAAAGGACGGAGCAGGCCAGGGCCGTGGTGAAGGTGATGGAGTTCCTGAACCCGCAGGTCCACACGCAGGAGAACTACGAGAGGAAACTTTGGGACCATCTCTACATGATCGCAGGCTATGACCTTGACATCGATTCTCCGTACCCGGCTCCTCATCCTGAGGCGATGGCCGAGCCGCCGATGCGGATTCCGATAATGAAAGCTCCTGTCAAGGCGAACCACTACGGCCGCAACATCGAGAGCATCATCGACCTCATCGCCGGCGAACCGGAAGGCGAGGTCAAGACCAAGATGATCCGTTCGCTCGCCATCTACATGAGGCAGCAGTATCTGATCTGGAACAAGGACAGCGTCGCCGATGAGACGATATTCGCCGACATCGAGAAACTTTCCGGCGGCAGGATCAGAGTGCCGGCCGGCATCGAACTGTCCAAGATCTCGTTCGACACCAATTATTCCCGTCCGACCCTTAACCTGAATGTGGGACAGAGCCAGGGACGCAGGAACAACAAGAAAGGCAACCGGAACAACAAAAACAGGAAATAGTGTTTAAATTCTGGAAGAACCTGGACGATGACGACAAGGAAAGACTGGTCAAGATAGCCGGTCTTGCCTCGGCGGTGCTGGCGGTTTTCACATTGCTGGCCACCTTGTCGTATTTCTTTACCTGGAAGGCCGACCAGAGTTCTCTGGCCTCGGCGGTGGGGGACACCTCTGTCGAGGTCGGCAACATCGCCGGCAAGCTCGGCTACAGGTGGGCCGACCTGCTCGTCCGCCGTTGTTTCGGTCTGGGCAGTCTGGCGTTCATCGTCATCCTGTTCGCCGCGGCCGTGCGTCTTCTTCTGCACAAATGGAGGCATTCGATGCTGAAGACCGTCCTTGTGACCGTCTCCGGCGCGATGCTCGCCTCATTCATACTTGCTTTCATCTCCGACCTCGCCGGTCTGGGCAACGCTTTCGGCGGAGGACTTGGCGGCGAACTCGGCGAGAGCATCATCAGCTGGTCTGACGTTGTCCTCGGCGAAATCATCACCGGAGTCATTCTGGCCGTTCTGACGGCGCTGTGGCTTCTGCTTGTCTCCAAGCGTTTCTCCAGGTGGCTGCTTTCCTTAGGCAAAGAAACAGCCGGAGCCGCGGAAGAGAACCCTGAGCCGGCACCGGTCCGGGTGGAAAGGCCTGAAAGAAGGCCGGAACGTGTCGCTGCAGTCCCTGAAAGGGTGTCAGGGGAGTCTGAAGTGAAATCTCCTGAACTGGATCCAGCCGGACAGCGGACAACGCCTCAGGAGCGGGCCGGACAGACATCCGCACCGGCTGTCACCGGACAGCAGACCGGTCAGCAGACCGGTCAGCAGGCAGGCCAGATGCAGGTGATCAAGGGTGGGAAACTTTCCACCGACATCAAGGGCGAACTGCCCCGCATCAACGTGAGGGATGAACTTCCGGACTACAAGTTCCCGTCTCTCGAACTTCTGGACGCCTACCCGGACAACGGCAACGAGGTCTCCGACGACGAACTTGCCAGGAACAACCAGCGTATCCGTTCGGCTTTGGAGAACTACAAGATCCAGATAAACGATGTCAAGGCTATAGTGGGTCCGACCGTGACCTTGTACAAGGTCTACCCGGCGCCGGGAGTCAAGATCTCGGAGATCAAGAAACTCCAGGAAGACCTCGGTATGCATCTGCACGCCAGGGGAGTCCGTGTGGTGACCCTGACCGATTCGGTCGGCATAGAGGTCGCCAATGACCGTCCTTCCATCGTGCCGATGAGGGCCGTGCTGAACGACGAGGCCTTCAGGACGAGCAAGGCCGAACTCCCGGTGGCTATCGGCTACACTATCCAGCAGAGAGTCAAGGTCTTTGACCTCGCCGACGCTCCGCACCTTCTGGTGGCCGGTGCGACAAAACAGGGTAAATCTGTGGGACTCAACGCGATAGTCGGCTCGTTGCTGTACTCGAAACATCCGTCTGAGCTGAAGCTTGTCTTCATCGACCCGAAGATGGTCGAGTTCTCAGCCTACAGCCGTCTTCTCCACCACTATCTCGCCGTGCTGCCCGCCAATGACGAGCAGGAGGAGAAGGACAACGCCATCGTCAAGAAGGCGGACAAGGCCGACAAAATCCTGCGTTCGCTTTGCGTGGAGATGGACCAGCGTTACGAACTGCTCAGCCGCGCGTCTGTGCCTAACATCAAGACTTACAACGAGAAGTACCGCAACCGCAAGCTGCGTCCGGACGAGGGACATCACTTCCTCCCTTACATAGTCACTATCATTGATGAATATGCCGACCTGACGATGTCGGTCGGCGGATCGGGCGACGCCAAGACCGTGGCCAGAAGCATAACCACGTCCATCATCAGGCTGGCCCAGAAGGGCCGTGCCGCCGGTCTCCATGTCGTGCTTGCCACGCAGAGGCCTTCCGTGGATGTCATCACTGGTCTGATCAAGACGAACTTCCCGACCAGAATCGCCTTCAGGGTCGTGTCCAGGACGGATTCGGCCACGATTCTCGATTCGCCGGGAGCCGAGAAACTCATCGGTAAGGGTGATATGCTCTACTACGCCGGCGTGGAGATGGAGCGAGTGCAGTGCGCCTACATAGACAGCGAGGAGATCAACCGTCTGACCGAGTTCATCGGTGACGAATCCGGCTACAAGAAGAGCTACGACACGCCTTTCTATCTGCCTTCGGTCGAGGACAATGTCGAGGAGGGGTCCGGTGGCTCGGTCGATATGACCAAGCTGGACGAACGCTTCGAGGAGGCGGCCAAGCTGGTGGTGATGAGCCAGAGAGGCTCGACCTCGGATCTTCAGCGAAGGCTCGGTATGGGCTATGCCAAGGCCGGAAGGGTGATGGACCAGCTGGCGGCGGCCGGAATCGTAGGCCCTCAGGAAGGCTCCAAGCCTCGCCAAGTGCTGGTAGGCACTCTGGAGGAACTGGACGGAATCATCGCCGCCTACAAGAACAAACAGCAGCAGTGACGGTGGCACAGTCTGTGCTTTTTGACAGAAATCATGAGAACATATTCAAGAATCATCATAGCCGCCCTTCTGGCGTTTCTGGCTTCAGGGGTGGCTTCGTACGCCAAGAGCAAGACGCTTGAGGCTTTCGTGGCCAAGGTTTCCTCTTCCCTGGTGACGTTCGACTATTCATTCACGATGCCGACCCAGAAGTCGAAGATGACAGGCAGCGGGAGCGTGAAGGTGCAGGGCGATTCGTTTTTCGTCGATGGCAGCGGCCTTGAGGTCTGGTGCGACGGATCGACCCGCTGGACCATAGACAGAATCTCCGAAGAGGCTCTGGTCGAGTCGGTCGATGATTCCTATGACAGTTACGCCACCAATCCGGCGCTTATGGTCAGCGCCATCGACGATGCTTTCAGTGAAACCTCCTTCGGCTCAGTCCAGTTCAAGGGCAAGACCGTGGATGCGTCTTCGCTCTCGCCTCTCCACAAGGGGAGAGGGTCGATGGACATCTCGGCGCTGAAACTCTATTTCAAGGCCGGCACGACCACCCTTGTCGGGGCCGAGGTGACTCTCAACAATGGCTCGGTGTCCGAATTCGTGATCACAGACATCCGTTTCGAGCCGGCCGGGACAAAAAAAGAGTCTTTCCGTTTTGACGAAAAGACTCTCGGTTCTTCTTATGTGGTGACTGACTTGCGTTAGTCTTTCACGCATCTGACAGCCGCTCTGAAGGATTCCTTGTCGCTCGATCCGGCGTAGATGATGTTCTGCTTGACATAGATGTAGCGGTACACCCCAAGGTCACCGTCGGAGTCGGAGGTCCAGAAAGCGGCGTACTCATCAAGGCCTTTGAACGAGCTTGACTCTCCGGATGAGGTGGCGTAGCCGACAGGCAGGGCCGAGAAGCCGGTCTTGTTGGTGATGTTGATCTGCGGCCAGTATTCCCACATCCTTTCTCCGAGGAATTCAGCGTTGACCATCAGGTCTCCGGCTATGCCTTTGAAATCGGAGCCGGCCGTGAACGTGCCGTTCCCGAGGGCGTTGGCCATCTGTGCGAATTCGGCGTCTGAAGGAAGATGCCATCCTTCAGGGCAGACCTGGTTGGCTTCTTTCCAATTGTACAGACGGCCGAAAATCGGATCCATCGCCTCGCAGTTGTCGTAGGAGACTCCTGCCTCTTTGTAAAACAGGTTGTTACGGGTCCAGGTCTTTCCTGCGAAACTTGTCGTGTAGTAGATGTTGCCGTCACGGTCGTCGGCGAACGATGAGGTCGGTTTGTAGCCTGCGTTGGAGACCGTGGAGTCCAGGGCTGGATCGACGACAGTGATGCTCCCGGACCAGGAGAGAGAATAGTAGTTGCTTGCGAAGGCCACGCAGCCGACGGTGTAGGTGCCGACCGCTGACGGGGTCGTGAACTCGAAAGTTCCGTCGGAGACTTTGTCGGCTTCGGTCTTCGTGGTGTCTTTGGCCGAAGACTCCCAGGACAGGGTCCAGTAGTAGCCGACATCCTCGGCAAGGCCGGTGTCCGGATGGGTGACTCCCTTTGGTGTCAGAGTGAAGGTCTCGCCTTTGCTGACGTAGGTCGGCAGCGACACGGATGAGATCGATCCGTCGAGGTAATCAAGAGTCGAGGACGAATCGTCGTCCTTTTTGCAAGAAGAAAGGCAGGCCGCGGCCAGGGACAATCCTATAAGGACAGTACGCGTTATTTTCATTTTCAAAAATGTAATAAGAGTGCAAATATCGCACAAAAAACACAAAAACAGTACCATTTGAACAAAAACTAGTCCAAGGCTGACGATATTTGAATCTAAATGCCTAATATCGCGTCGATGAAAACTCTTTTAGGAATATCAAGGGGCTTTGTCCTCTGTCTTGTCGCCGCCGCTTTATGCGCGGTGTCCTGCGGCCGGCGCGCGGCCTACCGCGAAGTGGCCGGTTTCGCGCAGGGCGGAACATATTCAGTGAAATACAAATGCCCGGCCGGGGTCGACGCCGCCGAGGTCGAGCGCCAGGTGAACTCGATTCTTGACAGCATTGACCGGACTCTCTCCGGCTACAACAAGGGGTCGCTTCTCAGCCGTTTCAACGCTGGGGAGAAAGTGGTCCCGAACGCTATGCTCAAAGAAATCTTCACACTTTCCAAGTCTCTCTACGAAGAGACCGGCGGCGCGCTGGACATGGCTTCCGGCCCGCTTTTCAACGCCTGGGGCTTCGGATTCACGAGAGACTCCCTACCGTCGGCCGCCACCGTGGACAGCCTCAAGGCCATCTGCGGAATGGACAAGTTCGACAGCGGGATGAACCCTGTGGTGGAAGGAATATGCCCGGCCTTGAACTTCAACGCTATCGCGCAGGGCTACACCTGCGACAAGATCGCCGCCTACCTTCATTCGCTCGGAGTGGCGGATATGCTGGTGGAGATCGGCGAGATCTACTGCGAGGGACTTTCTCCTTCGGGGAAGCCGTGGACGATCGCCGTGGACCGTCCCGAGGATGACAACCAGGTGCCGGGAAGCAAGGGCTTCGCAGGAATATGGCAGGGCGACGGATCCGGCCGGGGTGTCGTGACTTCGGGGAACTACAGGAAATTCTACATCAAGGACGGAAAGAAATACTCCCACACCATCGACCCCCGCACGGGCTATCCTGTCGAGCATTCGTTGTTGAGCGCCACCGTGGTGGCCTCCGATGCGGCTCTGGCCGATGCCTATGCCACATATTGTATGGTCATCGGTCTGGAACAGGCCGAGGCCTTCATCGAGTCGCGCCCCGACCTGGAGGCCTATCTTGTCTATTCTGACGGGAATAATATGTCGGAATGGGCTTCGTCTGGCTTCAATCTTGTAAGGTAGAGCGCCGGTCGATTTCACGGAATGATGGACAATCGTATTCAGAGAATCATAGTTGTGGCGGCGCTTGTGGCAGCCGCCGGTTGCAGCACGATAAGCAGGACCGAGAAGCAGCTGTCGAGGGTGGACCCGCACGAGTCTCCCGACATCCCTTCCATCGGAGAACTGCCGCCGGTCAGGCCGGTGTCCGCCGGTCTGGCATATTCATACAACACTTTGGTGGTCTACTACAACGAGAACATCGGGACGCAGGCGATCCGCAAGGCCGTCGCCAAGTATGGAGCCGACATCATCTCCGAGCAGGATTACATCTCGGCTCTGGTCGTGAGGATTCCTGATGGCAAGCCGATTGACGACGCCATCAAGGTTTTCAGCAAGGTGAAAGGTGTCC
>CAVJKE010000091.1:0-7264 GCA_963649695.1 bacterium | reverse complement strand
CTCCGTCACATAAGTGACGGGAAATAAGGTGTTTCGCACATGCGAAACTTAAATCTCCTTCTTTTTAATATTCCCGGCTACTCGAATTCAAGCCTCTGCCCGGCGGGCGCGTCAGCCACAAGCGTGCCGTCCTTCACCGCCAGCCGCCCGTTGAGGAAGACCATCTCCACCGCTCCGGTCAGCCGCGTCCCCAGATACGGCGACCAGCCGCATTTGTATGCGACCTCTTTCAATGAATATGTCTTCTCAGAGTCCAGCACGACAAGGTCGGCGAAGTTGCCGGCCTTCAGCGCGCCTCGGTCTTTGATTCTGAATATCTCAGCTGGTTTCTCCGAGAACGCCGAGGCTATCCTGGACGGTGTGATCAGGGCCTCTTCTTCAGGATTCCTGCCTTCGTTGTACATTCCGGCCACGGTCATCGCCACGGACAGCGACTGCTGCACGGACGGGATGCCGGAAGGACAGGTGAGATAGGGCCGGTCTTTCTCCGTCAGAAGATGTGGGGCGTGGTCCGAGCCTATGGTGTCGATGACTCCTTCGGCGAGGCCCTTTCTCAAGGCCTCCCGGTCCGCCGCCGTCTTGACGGCAGGGTTGCATTTCACCTCGCCTTTCAAAGAAGCATAGTCCTCATCGCTGAACCACAGGTAGTTGGCCGAGGTCTCGGCGGTGATCTCCGGATTGTGGATCTTGGCCGCCCGGATCATTTCGACCTCCTCGGCCGTGGACACGTGCAGGACGTGAAGCTTTGTCCCGTACCCGATCGCCATGGCCAGGGCCTTGGCCGTGCTGCGGATGCAGGCCTTTCTGCTTCGGACCAGCGGATGCTCGCTGAACGGCACCTCATCACCGTACTTAGCCTTGGCCGCTTCCAGGCCTTCCCGGACCAGCCCCTCGTCCTCGCTGTGGATGAGGACAGGCTTGCCTTTGATTCTGAATATCTCAGCCAGCGCCTCGGGAGAGTCCACGAGCATATTTCCGGTCGAGGACCCCATAAAGACCTTGATTCCGGCGAATTCCCGTGCGGTGCCGCCGCTGACATATTCCTGGATCTCGGCGGCGTTGGAATTGGTGGCCCCGATGTGGAAGCCGTAGTTGGCCCAGGCTCTTCCGGAGGCTCTGCGCAGCTTGTCTTCAAGGGCTTCCTTCGTGACGGTCGGAGGATTGGTGTTCGGCATGTCGATGAAGGAGGTGACTCCGCCGAGCAGGGCGGCCTTCGATTCGCTTTCGATGTCGGCCTTGTGTTCCGCTCCCGGCTCTCTGAAATGCACGTGGGCGTCGATGCCGCCGGCCATCAGGATCTTGCCGCCGAGGTCGATGACCTCAGCGTCCGGGACGGCCTGCAGAGCCTCTGAATCGGAGTCTGAACCGTCCGTGCGGTACCATATTCCTGAAATTCTTTCCCCGTCAACGGCGAGGGCTCCCTTTTTTGAGGAAGCCCCCGTCACTATGACCGCGTTGGTGAGCAATGTCTTCGCCATCTATCAGCCTTTTCTGTGGAACTTTCTGAATCTCAATTTAATGACTCCCCAGAACGCCTCGCCGAAGATGCCTCCGCTCATCTTGGATGTGCCAAGCTTGCGGTTCACGAAGATGATAGGGACTTCGGCGATCTTGAAGCCAAGTTTCCAGGCCGTGTATTTCATCTCGATCTGGAAACCGTAGCCCTTCATCCTGACATCGTCCAGGTCGATGGTCTCCAGGGCTTTACGGCTGTAGCACTTGAAGCCGGCCGTACAGTCGTGGATTTTCATTCCGAGGACCGTCTTGACATAGATCGAAGCGAAGTAGGACATCAGGATCCTGCCTATAGGCCAGTTGACGACGCTGATGCCGTCGCAGTAACGTGAGCCGACGGCCACTCCGCCGCATTCCGAGCAGGCCTTGTGCAGGCGCGGCAGGTCTTCTGGATTGTGCGAGAAATCTGCGTCCATCTCGAAGATGTAGTCGTAGCCCTGCTTCAATGCCCATCGGAAACCTGTCAGGTAGGCGGTGCCGAGTCCGAGCTTGCCCTGGCGCTCGATGATGAACAGTCTCTGAGCGAACTCGGCCTGGAGTCCTTTCACGATCGAGGCCGTGCCGTCCGGCGAGCCGTCGTCGATGACAAGCACATTGTACTCTCCTTCAAGGCTGAACACCTTGCGGATGATCGCCTCGATGTTCTCCTTCTCGTTGTATGTCGGAATTATAACTACTTTTTTGTCCATGGTATGAAGTGTTATTTGGTTTTCATCATTTCTTTAATCGCGGCCTCAAGCTGCTTGTCCTCGCCCTTGAGCACGGAGGCCGGGTCGTTCTCGACCTTGATGTCCGGCTCTATCTGGCTGTTTTCCAGGTATCTGCCCTCCTTGAGTCCGAACGAGCCTACCTGAGGGATGCCGAAGACCATTCCGTTGATCTGGGTCTCCCACCAGACGGCCGTCATCGTGCCTGGCACAGGCATTCCGATAAGCTTGCCGATGCCCAGGGTCCTGTAGGTGTAAGGGAAGCCGCAGGCGTCCGAGTAGTTGTCCTCGCAGACAAGGACGCAGGAAGGCTTCCTCCACTTGTTGTACGGCTCGCTGCCGATGTACTGCCCTCTCGGGGTGAATCGGATATATTCCTTGCCGCCCAGGAAGGTGGCGAGGTCGTCGTGCAGCCAGCCGCCTCCGTTGTGGCGGGTGTCCACTACAGCCGCGTCCGCCGCCCTGTACTTGCCGAGGAGTTTTGAATATACAGTCCTGAAGCTCGGTGAGTCCATTCCCTGGACGTGGGTGTAGCCGACCGTGCCGCCTGAGAGCTTGTCGGTCAGGTCTTCCCTCTGCTTAACCCAGCGCCGGTACATCAGGCTGCTTTCTGAATATGCCGGCTCGACGAAGACCTCCACGTCCTTGCCTCCTTTCCGGATGACAATCGGGGTCTTCTTGCCGGCCTTGTTGCGCAGAAGAGGGAACCAGCTTTCGCCGGCCTTTATCTGCTGACCGTCAATGGATTCGATGATGTCGCCGGCCTTGATTCCGGAATCCGCCAGGTCGAGCGGGCCGCCCGGCAGGATCTCAGCGATCTTCAGTCCGTCGCCTTCGTAGTCATAGTCGTAGATGGCTCCGAGCCAGCCGAGGTTGAGTCTGCCGCGGAAATAGGCCCTCGCTCCTGTGTGCGAGCCGTTGAGCTCGCCCAGCATTTCGGACAGAAGGTCCTGGAAATCAAAGTTGTTGTTGATGTAAGGCATGAACTGCTCATAGTTCTTGCCGTAGCCCTCCCAGTCGATGCCGTGGATGTCCGGGTCGTAGAACTTCTCGTTGACCTGCTTCCAGACGTGGCTGAAGATATATTCCCTCTCCGCCTTAGGCTTGAATTCGTAGTCGCCCGAGAACGAGATGGTGGACATCGCGCTGCTGGCGATGCTGATCTTGGTGATCGCTCCGCCCGAGAAGATGTAGAGGCTCTTGTCGTCGGCGGAAGGGATGAGAGCGCCCGACACTCCCTTCTTCAGCACCTTGATGTCGCCTTTCTTGATGTCCATCAGGCAGAGGTCGGTGCTTTTCTCAAGTCTTGTGGTGTAGAAGAGTTTCGTGCCGTCCTGGGTGAGGTAGAAGTCGCCGAGTCTGCCCGAAGACCTGGTCAGGCGCTTTGTCCTGTACTCCCTTCCGTCGAGGTCAAGAACCAGTTTCTCAGGCTTTTCCGCCTGCTTCACCGAGTCTTTCTTCTCCTTTTTCTCTTCCTTTTCTATCTTCTTTTCCGACTTGTCACCGTTCTCCAGCGCTTTGGCGATCTCCTCGTCTTCCTTGTCCCGGTAGAAATCGGTCATCTCCTTGCCGTCGAAGAACATTATGTAGATGTCGCTCTCAGCGCCCCAGCTGCCGTGGCTTCTGTAGCCGTCCTTGTCGGACTCCCAGACCATCGCCTTGCCCTTCAGCGTCCACTTGAAGTTACCGTCAGAGTAGCCGCTTTCCGTGAGGTTGGTGATCACGCCGGTTTCGATGTCGACCAGAGCGACGTCGGAATTGTTCCAGCCTCCGTTGATCTGGTAGTTGCACAGAAGGTACTTGCTGTCAGGACTCCACTCGAAACTCTGGTCTCCGTCGGAGTAGGAGTAGTTGACCCCTTTGTGGAGGGATTTCTCCTTGCCGTCCTTGGTGGACTTGACCACCAGCTCGGTGCGGTCTCTCAGGAAGGCCACCCAGTTTCCGTCAGGTGAGACTACAGGCTGGAAGCAGGTCTCGCCTTCCTTTGTCACCATCTCTTCCCTGAACTTGGTGGCGTAGGTGAAGAGTTTCTCGTTCTTGTCCGTCAGGACCGTCTTGTAGATGCCCCAGTGGCCGTTTCTTTCAGATGAATAGTAAAGCTCACGTCCGTCTTTTGAGAAACTGACATTGCGTTCCTGCTCCGGAGTGTTGGTGATCCTCTTCGTGGTCTTGTACTCGGACGAGGTCACGAACACATCTCCCCTGATCACGACGGCGACCTCCTTCCCGTCAGGGGAGACGGCCATCGAGGACGCTCCTGAAGAGAAGGTGAGGTACTCGACATCGTTCTCCGTGTCGTCTTTGGCGACAGTGATGTCGATTTTCTTCGGCTCTCCGCCTTCCTTCATAGTATAGAGGTCTCCGTTCCAGGAGAAGCAGAGCGTTCCGTTGTCCGAAACGGAAAGGAATCTGACCGGATTCTTGGTGAATTTTGTCAGCTGCACCGGAGCCGCTGCCTCGCCGGCCACAGCTTTGTAGACATTGAGCGTGCCGTCGGCCTCTGAGATGTAGTAGTAGGTCTTCCCGTCGGCCGCGAAGACCGGGTTGCGGTCCTCTCCGTTGAAAGTCGTCAGTTTCGTGAACGAGCCGTCTCCCGTGACCCTGAACCTCTCGCCCTGCGCGCCGGCCGGCCTGTAGAGCCAGATGTCTCTCGTCACTGAGGAGGTGTGGTGCTTGCGGAGCGGATCCTCATAGCCTTTGTAGTCCTCGTACAGGACTTCTCCGGCGGAGTTCACGCTCATCGCCATCATCGGAAGCGAAGTGACGAGCTGTGGCCTGCCGCCCTGGAGGCTGACCTGCCAGATCTGCGGCTCTCCAGGGAAACCGCCGTACAACGCGTCCTGCTGGATGTTGGCCTGGAAAAGGACCCTTCCTCCGTCAAGGACGCAGAGCGGAGTCTCGCTGCCGGGATAGTCGGTTAGCCTCTTCGGCGACCCTCCCTCGGCGGATGTTATGAATATGTCCTTGGAACCTGCCCTGTAGGACGAGAACACGATGCTCTTCCCGTCCGGCGTCCAGACCGGGTCGGAGTCATAAGCCTCGTTCGAGGTGACCTGCAAAGCGCGTCCGCCGCTGGTCCCTACAGTGAATATGTCTCCTTTGTAGCAGAAGGCTACTTTTGTTCCGTCTGGAGACACTGCGTTCTTTCTCAGCCATTTAGGGGTTTCCTGCGCTGAAACCGCCATCGCGGTCGCAAGTATGGCTGAAGCCAGTACCAAAGTCCTTTTTACCATAATGTCCGTGTGTTTTTTCCGGCCTTCCCGGCTGGCGCGTCCTGCCGCCACTCTCCGGTCCTGCCGACAATCCAACAAATATATCAATTCTTTTCTTTATTTTTGTCAGCATCAAGCGCAATAACACACATATTTATGAAAAGAATAGATTGTTTCATCCCGTTTGTGAGCGATTCCCAGGTGGCCGCTACCGTGGCTAATCTGCGCGGCGAGGCTGAAGTCGCCGGCATCACCTTCATCGACGCTGGCATATTCAAAAGCACCGCCGCCGTCAAGAAGATCGCCGCCGAGGCGACCGCTCCCTACACCCTTATATATTCAAAGACCACTGACCTGAGTTTCGGCCGCTTCGCCCTCGAGCGCTTCCTCGCCATAGCGGAGGATTCCGGCGCCGCGATGGTGTACGCCGACCATTTCAATGTGGCGGGAGGCAGCCGCGTCCCCGCTCCGGTGATCGACTGCCAGCCGGGTTCCCTGCGCGACGACTTCGACTTCGGCTCTGTGACGGTCTACCGCACCGCCGACCTGCGCGCCGCCGCCGCAAGGATGGACACCTTCTATGAATATGCCGGGCTTTACGACCTCCGGCTCAAGGTCTCGCAGAAGGGAAGCCTCGTCCACATCAATGAATATCTTTACTATGAGATAGAAACGGACAACCGTAAGTCCGGCGAGAAACAGTTCGACTATGTCGACCCGAAGAACCGGGCCGTACAGATCGAGATGGAAAAAGCTTGCACTCAGCATCTTAAAGACATCGGAGGCTATCTCGAGCCTGAGTTCAGGCACATAGAGTTCGACGATGATTCCTTTGAGTATGAGGCCTCTGTGGTCATTCCGTGCAAGAACAGGGTACGCACCATAGGCGACGCCCTCGCCTCGGCCCTCGGCCAGAAGACCACCTTCAAGTACAATGTGATCGTGGTCGATGACAACTCGACGGACGGCACCGTCGATGTGATCAAGAGCTTCCTCGGCGACCCTAAACTGGTCTACATCGCCCAGGATCCGACCTATCACGCCATAGGCGGCAACTGGAACGCCGCCATCCACCATCCTTCCTGCGGCAAGTTCGCCCTCCAACTGGACTCGGATGATGTCTATTCCGACGAGAACACCGTCCAGAAGTTCGTGGAAGCCTTCTATGAGCAGAACTGCGCGATGGTAGTCGGAACTTACAGGATGACCAACTTCCAGATGGAGACCCTGCCTCCCGGCATCATAGACCACCGGGAATGGACTCCTGAGAACGGCCGCAACAATGCCCTGCGCATAAACGGTCTCGGCGCTCCGCGCGGTTTCTATGTTCCGATGCTCCGTCAGATAAACTTCCCGACCACCAAGTACGGGGAGGATTATTCGGTCGGCCTGCGGGTCAGCCGGGAGTACCAGATCGGCAGAATCTACGATGTCCTCTACAACTGCCGCCGCTGGGAGGGAAATTCCGATGCCGCCCTTGAAATCGACAAAGTCAACGCTAACAACCTGTATAAGGACAGGATACGCACTTGGGAGCTTCAGGCGAGAATCAGGATGAACAAAAAAAGTTAAAAATTTTTCTGAAAAAGTTTGCAGGTTTAAAAATAATGCCTACCTTTGCAATCCCGTTCGGGACGGAAACGAACTGAACGACAAAAAAAAGATCATTGAAAAGACTGAAGGAAGTACAACAAAGTACCGAGAACGAGAAAAAAACGAGAGCGTTGATTTCTTTTAAAAGAATCTGTCGGGGTCGAACTGGAAATTAAATGTGTATATACAAAGAAGAGTTTGATCCTGGCTCAGGATGAACGCTAGCGGCAGGCTTAA
>CAVJKE010000090.1:0-7305 GCA_963649695.1 bacterium | reverse complement strand
TTTTCTTGCCGTCGCCCGGAAAGGCAGCTTCACCCTCGCCGCCAGGGATCTGGGAATATCCCAGCCAGCGGTCAGCCAGAACATCGCCGAACTGGAGCGGCTCGCAGGCGCGCAGCTGTTCACCAGAAGCCGCGGCAGCGTGACCCTCACCGGGGCCGGAACGGCTTTCAAGGAATATGCAGAAAAAATCTCGTACTGGTGTTCGGCCACCGACCGGATGTTCGGTCCGGAAGGCAGACTGACGGTCTCCAGGGGCTTCACCATAGCCGCCGACGACTTCACGGCCGGTTCCATCCTGCCGGCGCTGCTGGCTAAAATCCTGGCCGTCAACCCTTCAGCATCTTTCAATGTCATTAATCCAGAGGTGTCCGGCCCGGAAGCCGACATCAGACTTTTCCACAAGCCTGACACTGAAGAGCTTTCTTTCGAGGAAAGCGGAACCCTGCTGACAAGCGTCCAGGCCACCGCGCTGGGATCCGACACAGCATATTCACAGATTGAGGACCTGGGGAAGCTGCCGGAAAGGGTCTCGCTGGCCGTCCACCCAGCATATTCAGAGATGCTCCCCGTCGACCTCGCCGCCCGGGTCCGGGTCGTGGCGGACTCCGCCACCCTGACCGCCCTCGCCCTTCAATCCCCTGACATAGTGGCGGTTCTCCCCTGCTCCCCTGTGCCGTCAGGGCTTGTCCGCCTTCCGGCAGACCTTCCGTTCCTGACGATGGACATCCATCTGGAAGAAACTCCATCGGCGGCCTCGGCCACCCTCGCCGGACTTCTCAGGGAAGCCGCCGCCGTACTTTGACCGCAAGTGGTGGACATTGAGGGAAGAACAATTTTGCGCTGAGGATTTTATTTGGTAGATTTGCAAGATTGTCGGGGCAAAAAAGGGTTTTCGGATAAATTTTTCAAATAGATTTTCCGGAAAGATTGCCAGACAACAGGATATTCATAACATACATCAAAAAGATGATGGACATAATCAGGCGGGCCTGCACCGTGATATTCGGAATGACGCTTCTTCTCTCGTGCGTGAAAGAAGGAAAGACGATCTACGTCGAAACCGACGAGGATGACGAAGACCGCGACATGGTCTTCTTCGTCTCCAAGAAGGGTTCACTCGGGGACATAGGCTATGTCGACGCTCTCTACCGCGGCGTGGTGAAGGGGGCGAACACCTACAATCTTATGGTCTCCCTGGTCGAACTTCCGACTGACACCACCAAGATCATCTCCACGCTTGGATATATGCTCGACTACATGCAGGATGAGAAAAAGAACCGCAAGGCGCTCGTGGTCATAGCGAACGACAATCTCGAGCCGCTGCTGCACAAGTACAGTTCCGTTCTGACAAGGGCTTCGAACGTGGATTTCCTTCTCTGCGAGTCCAGCGACACCACCCTACCGATCTACACCCTGAGAATCAAGCAGTACGGAGCCTACTATCTGGCCGGAAGGATGGTGGGCGAGGGACTGTCCGATGTCGACAGCGTCCTGATAGTGAACGCCAATCCGAATGAGGCCGGCCTCGCCGAGATGAGGGAAGGCTTCACGCAGGCCATAGAGGACAGCGGCGCCAAGGTCAGCATAGAGAACACCTACCTGTCAGAGACCTCGGGAGGCTACGACCAGGCGTCCTATGTCTACCAGCGGTCCTACGAAATCGACAAGAAGTACGACCTTGTCATCCCGCTTTGCGGCGGCACGGCGCAAGGCTTCTTCAGATACAACAGAGAGAACGCGGACAGTTTCTACACCGTCGGAGTCGACACGGACATGCAGCTCTACTCGCCGAGAGTGCCGTTCTCGGTCGTGAAGTCTCTGGACAAAGTGCTTGAGGACTGGATGTCGCACTGGTGGATCAAAGACCAGCAGGTCCCTGGACATACGGTCATCAGCCTTGCCTCGGAAAACACCGGAATCATCGTGGCCGACTCCTACAAGGCACAGCTTGACGAAGTGGCAGAAAAATATTACCAAACCGCTATTGAAAAGGAGGAGAACCATGAAAAGAAGTAAACTGCTGATTCTTGCGGCGGCTCTGCTAGCCTGCCTCTTCTCCTCCTGCCGCAAGGAGGAGGACACCATAGTCTATGTCTCGAAGGTCAAGACCACCAACTACACCGTCGCCGTGGTCCTTCCTCTCTTCAAAAGCGGAGAATACCAGGCCCGGCTGGAGAACATCATCGGCTATGCGACCACCAACATGCGCAAAGCCCAGAAATATGTTGCCGCGCTCGGCGACACCCTGGCCGTGGACCTGGACATCGAGTGGTACGACGAGGACAGCGCGCCGCTTGACTCTCTTGCGAAAGCGCTCGCCGCCAGGGAAGACATTTTCGCCATCATCGGACCTATCAGGAACGAGAATGTGGACATAATGGCCGGCGCGTGCAAAATCAGCGGCAAACCGCTCATCGTCCCTTGCGCCACCAGCGAGAACATCATCAGGCGCTACTCAGTGACCAAATCCGGGGACAAGGCGGAGAAGCCTTTCCTCTGGTCGCTCTGCGAGACCGATGTCAGCCAGAGCAAAGCCCTGCTCGCTAAAGCCTGGGAATCCAACGCCAAAAGCATCGCCCTGCTGACTCCGGACGATGAATATGGCCAGACCTTCTACGAGTGGATTCCGTTCCTCGCCACCGAGATGGAGATGAAACTTTCCCCGGAAAACATCCTTCAATATTCAGAAAACCTTGAGGCGAAGGCGGAAATGGCCCTTTCCTCCGGGGTGGACTGCGTCATCTGCGCGGTGAATTCCGCCACGGACGCCAAGGTCGTCCTCGAGGTAAAGAACAAGCTGGGCGACAAAGCTCCGAGAATTCTTTTCTCGAACGGGGCGCTCTCGGCCTATCTTCTTGATCTGGGCGAACTTGCCGAAGGGGCCGAGGGCATCGCGCCTTACGCCGACCCGTCGACAGGCTTCCAGATAGCGTACGAGGAGAGGTACGGCTACTCCCCTGCCGGGGCGGAGGCCCAGGTCTACGACGCGCTGCTGCTCACCGGCATCACGGCCTTCGTCAAGAGCCATTCCGCCTCCTACATGGACACGAACGAGATCATCCGGCAGATAACTTCACTTGGAGATGAGCCTTACCCTATCTGGGACGAACTGGGAATGAGGTCGTTGCTGACCCTGCTCTACGGAGGCGGCGGCTATGTGAAACTGGTCGGGGCGAGCGGTCCGCTGCGTTTCGACAGCGAGGCCTGCACGAGCATTGTCCAGAGCACCTACGTCCACTGGATAGTCTACAACAACCAGATCCTGACGCTGGACTACATGAGCGACGACGGAAGCAACCGCACCGCTTCCACGCTGGCCTCCTGGAACTGGAAGGCGAAGATGAAGGAGGAGATCGAGGACCAGGACAGCCCTGTCGAGTACAAGTCCCACAAGGACACCTACGCCCTGCTGGTCCAGGGTTCAAGCGAATGGATAAACTACCGCCACCAGGCCGACGTGCTGAACGTCTACCAGATGCTGAAGTCCTACGGCTGGGATGACGACCACATCATCCTCATCATCTCCGACGAGATCGCGGACAACGACAAGAACACTTTCAAAGGGAAGGTCAGCGTCTCGACCTACGGGAAGAACCTGTATGAGGGCGCAGCGATAGACTACAGCACAGACAGCCTCACCGTCAGCGACATCAGGGACATAATGCTCGGCAAGAGCAGCCAGCACCTCCCTACCGTTCTGAACACCACGGACGAGACGAACGTGCTGCTTTTCTGGAGCGGCCACGGCTGCCTCGCGGAGGTCCAGAAGGAGAACGGTTTCGTCTGGAGAAACAAGCAGGACACTTTCACGGACAAGCAGTTCCGCAGCACGCTCGAGCAGATGAACTCGGAGCGGCGCTACCGCAAGATGCTGCTGCTTCTGGAGCCTTGCTTTTCAAGGAATATGGCCGCTCAGACGGATGGCCTCCCAGGAATTCTCGGCATCGCGAGCGCGGGATACTCAGAGTCCTCCTTCGCGGATTTCCATTCAGCCGAACTGCACATCTGGATGAGCGACAGGTTCTCGAACAACCTTGTGAACACTCTTTCCGAGAAGCCCGACCAGACCTACCGGGAACTCTACGAGTACCTGTTCACGCACACGCTCGGCTCCCACGTCTACGTCGAGAACTCCTTCTGGTTCGGCAACCTGTGCAAGACCACCCTCGGAGAATTCATCCTGCCGGACTACTCCAGGTAGAAGCCGCTCAGACATATTCAAAGAAGTCCGCTGTCCGAGCGGCCGGGCCGGACTTCCTGCACAATTTTATGACAATGGCTGAATATGAGAAAATGCTCGCGGGAGAGGTTTACGACGCCAACGCTCCGGAGCTTGTGGACAAAAGAAACAAAGTCAGCGACTTATGTTGGGAATACAACAACATCAGACCGACTTCGCTTGAAGAGCGGCGCTGCAAACTTCGCGAAATTCTCGGAGCCTGCGACGACGGAAGCGTGGTCGTGCAGCCGTTCCGCTGCGACTACGGAAGCCAGATCCGGCTCGGAGCGAATTTCTTCTCCAACTTCGGACTCACCATCCTCGACGAGGCCTGCGTGACCTTCGGCGACAACTGCTTCGTAGGCCCGAATGTCAGCATCTACACGGCCTGCCACAGCACTGATCCGAAGGAGAGGAACAGCGGCCGGGAATGGGCGAAGCCCGTCAGCATCGGAAACGACTGCTGGATAGGCGGAAGCGTGACCATCCTGCCGGGCGTGACCATAGGCGACGGCTGCACGGTCGGAGCCGGCAGCGTGGTGACCAAGGATATTCCTGCCCACTCGGTGGCTGTCGGCAACCCCGCCCGCGTGGTCAAGACCCTTGAATATGATCGCTAACTGCAGCCGATTATGGAGGAGAATGTTAAAGTACATAAAATGAGCGGCTGGCTGGCTCTTAGCCCGCTGGCCGTGTTTCTTGTGACGTATCTGCTGTCATCGCTGGTGGCCCACGACTTTTACAAGGTGCCGGTCGCGTCGGCCTTTCTTCTGGCCTCCGCCTATGCGATGCTGATCACAAAGGGGCCGGTGTCTGAAAGGATCGACATATTCTCAAGCGGGGCCGGCAACAAGAACGTCCTGCTGATGATCTGGATATTCGTAATGGCCGGAGCCTTCGCCACGACCGCCAAGGAAATAGGCAGCGTTGAAGCGACTGTCAATCTGACGCTTACGGTGCTTCCAGGGAAACTGATCCTGGCCGGACTCTTCATCGCCTCGTGTTTCATTTCGATGTCGATCGGGACCAGCGTCGGGACAATTGTCGCCCTCGTGCCGATCGCGTCCGGCATAGCGGAGCAGGCAGGAATATCCTTGCCGCTGGTCACGGGCCTGATTGTCGGAGGGGCTTTCTTCGGCGACAACCTGTCGTTCATCTCCGACACGACCATAGCCTCCACTACGACGCAAGGCTGCTCGATGTCGGACAAGTTCAAAGCCAATGTCTGGATCTGCGCCCCCGCGGCGCTGATTGTCACCATCATCTATGTCGTCATCGGATTCAACTATGACGCCGCTCCTGAAATAGGCGAGATTGAATATGTCAAACTGATTCCGTACCTGTCAGTCATTGTTCTGGCCCTGTGCGGAATGAATGTCCTTCTGGTGCTTGGAATCGGGCTGCTGCTCTGCGCCGTCATCGGCTTCCTTCACGGAATGACCTGGATAGCCTTTCTGGGAAGCATAGGGAGCGGAATCTCGGGTATGGGTGAACTGATCATCGTCACAATGCTCTCAGGCGGACTGCTTGAGCTGATCAGGCATAACGGCGGCATCGATTTCATAATCAGAGGGTTGACAAAAGGAATCAAAGGCAGGAGAGGAGCCGAATTCAGCATCGCCGGGCTGGTCGGGTTCTCAAATTTCTGCACGGCCAACAACACGATAGCCATTCTCACGACCGGCGACATCGCCAGAGACATAACCAGGAAGTTCGGGCTGGACCCAAGGAAAACGGCCAGCCTTCTGGACACTTTCTCCTGCATTGTCCAAGGCATAATCCCCTATGGAGCGCAGCTTCTGATGGCCTCCGGATTCTCCGGCATTTCCGCAGCCTCGATTATTCCTTGCCTTTTCTACCCGTTCGTGCTTCTTGCCGTCTCCTGTTTCTCAATCATATTCAGATTCCCCAAACGCTTCTCGTAATGGGGGTGCCGCAGAGAAGCGGTGGTAATGTATTTTGCCACAGGCATTTCGCCACTCACGAAAATTGAGCTACTTAAATATATGTCTGGCGAGACCGTAGACAAAGCGGCGGAAGCCCGGAACGGAAAAAATAAAGCGGTCGATTTAAAACGGCAGGTCATCCTCGTGACCTTTCTGGAGTTTTATGTTGTAGCCTCTACCTGTCGTCGGTTTGCCTACCAGCCTGAAAAGGGTGGTGCGTACCCTGTCGATGTGATTGAAGACGTAATATTCAAGAATATCAACGTGGTAAGGCCCGGAAGGAAGGTCAAGGTTGATTGTGACATAGCTTCCATTTTCCGACGGCAGACAGGCCTCTCCTTTGATCTCCAGCTCTTCCAGGATACCTTCGATCTGGAGTTTTGCCGTCGTCTTGGCTATCTTCCGCCTCATAGGATAGGTGAGACTGTCGTTGTAGACCCTTTTGAGCTTCTCTTCCAGAGCCGGATGGATCTTGTACTGAGGCTTGAACAGCGCATACATCGAGACACCATGATCGAAAAAGGGGGCTTCCGATGAGGGATAAGCGATGTCATAATAGCAATCTTGATGAGGACTGTCGATTTTCAATCTGAACTCATCGAGGTCCAGGTGTTCTCTTACAATGATGCCAAGCCGTACGCTTCCCCCGTAGTACGGCTGCAGCACTTCCACGATGTCGCCCTCCCTGAACCGGATTTCCTCGGGCTTATGCCCCAGCATAGTCCCTGTGTCAGGGCTCTTGTAGTCAGGAACAAAGACCCGTCCGGCGATCCGTCTGCCATCTTTGTCATAAACATACAAAGACAGACTGTCATAGTCGTCGTTCAGTCTGTTGGCGACCTTCTGCACGACGTGGTAGCAATAGATTTCGCCAAGAGTCCAGCCGTCGCGTTTTTCTTTGATGATCTTTTCCGCATTTTCCACGCTTGACGCTATGCCGATCAACGTGTGACGGACATCAAAACTCGGATAATGCGGCTTCCTGTAGCCCTTGCACTCCTCGGTCATCCAGACTTCATGTATTGTTAACATACTCAATCTTCCTTTTTACTGCTATATATACTCCCGTATCCGGGAATTCTTTCCGGAAAAACCACAGGATTCCTGCCGCACCGTGTGGCCGCCTAACCTGACGGACCA
>CAVJKE010000089.1:0-7359 GCA_963649695.1 bacterium | reverse complement strand
CACGCCGGCCCGCGACCGCATCAGGTCACAGGCCGGCGTGGTTTTTCGTTTGTCGCCGTTTACTCGGCGATTCCTCTGGCGCGGAGGAGGGCTCCCGGATCAGGGGCGGCCCCGCGGAAGGAGAGGTAGAGGGTCATCGGCTCTTCGCTGCCGCCCTTCTCAAGGAAGGTCTGACGGAACTTCAGAGCGACATCAGGATTGTAGATTCCCTGCTCCTTGAAATATTCAAAAGCGTCTTTGTCAAGCACTTCCGCCCAAAGATAGCTGTAGTAGCCGGCGCTGTAGCCGCTGTTGAATATGTGGTTGAAGTAGGTCGTGCGGTAGCGCGGGATGATCTCGTCGATGAGACCCATCTCCTTGCAGACCTTCTTCTCGAACTCAGCCACATTGGCGGCCTGGTCGCCTTCTGAAAGTTTGGCGAGGTCAGCCTCGGTGAGTTCGTGCCATTTCATGTCGAGGATGGAAGCGGCGCAGAGTTCGGAGGTCATGAAGCCCTGGTTGAACTTGCGGGCGTTGACGATCTTCGTCACGAGAGAGTCTGGAATGACCTCGCCGGTCTCGTAGTGCTTAGCGTACTCGGCGAGCATCTCAGGCTGGAAGGCCCAGTTCTCGTTGAACTGCGAGAAGGTCTCCACGAAGTCGCGGGCGACATTGGTGCCGCTGACAGAAGGATAGTGGCACTTGGTCAGAAGGCCGTGCAGGGCGTGGCCGAACTCGTGGAACACAGTCTCCACCTCATCGATGGACAGAAGGGAAGGAAGCGAATCCGTCGGAGCGGTCATATTCCCGACATTGATGATGATAGGGCGGACGTCGTTGCCCTCCGCGTCGATGTACTGCTCGCGGAAATTCGTCATCCACGCGCCGCCTCTCTTCGTCGAACGAGGGAAATAGTCGGTGGTGAATATTCCGAGAAGGCTGCCGTCGGTGTCGGTGACCTTGAAGGCCTCGACCGCAGGATTGTAGAGCGGCACGTCCTTCAGCGGCTCCACGTTGATGCCGTAAAGCTTGTGGGCGGCGTAGAAGATGCCGGCGCGGACATTCTCCATCCGGAAATATGGCTTCGTCAGGTTCTCGTCCAATGAATATTTGCGCTGACGCACTTTCTCGGCATAGTAGAACCAGTCCCAGGACTCGATCTTCGAGCCGGCCGCCACTTTGCCCGCGGCGATGTCCTCGTCCATAACCTTCTGCATGTCAGCGATCTCCTCTTTGGCCTTGGCCACAGCCGGGGCGATGATCTTACCCAGGAACGCATCCACGGTCGCCGGGTCCTTGGCCATCTTGTTGTCGAGCTGGTAGGCAGCGAAGTTGTCGAAACCGAGGAGTTCCGCCCTCTCGGCGCGGAGTTTCAGAATCTCCAGACAGAGAGCCTTGTTGTCATATTCATTGCCGTTGTTGCCTCTTGATGAATATGCTTTGAACATCTCCTCCCTGCGGCTTCTGTCCTCGCAGGTGGTCATTTCGGTCGTGTAGGACGAGACAGGGATTCCGAACCTGTCCTTGAAGGCGTTGCTCTCGGCGAGCAGGTTCGTGCCGAATTTCTGCTGGTCGGCGGCGATCTTCTGGTTGATCTCCTTGAGCCTTGCCTGGGAGGCCTCGTCGAGGTCCACACCGTTGCGGGTGAAGCTCTGGTAGAGTTTCTTGAGAACCATCTGCTGCTCTCTCGTGAGGCCGCTCTGGTCAGCGTCATAGACGGCTTTCACCCGGTTGAACAGGTCTTTGTTCATCGAGATGTTGTCCTCGTGCTCGGTGAGCAGGGCGGTCGCCTCCTCGGCGATCTTGTTCATCTCGTCGCCCCCGTCGGTCTCCTGGAGGTTGAACAGGATGGCCGAGACATTGGTGAGCAGCTGGCCGGAAAGGTCGTAGGCCGCCACCGTGTTGTCGAAGGTAGGCGCTTCCTGGTTGCTCAGAATCGCTTCCAGTTCCTTGTTCTGCTCTTCTATTCCGGCCTTTATCGCCGGGATGTAGTCCGAAAGTTGAATCTTCTCGAAAGGCGGGATGCCGTAAGGGGTGTCCCAGGGCTCCAGCAAAGCGTTGCCGGATTTTGTCTGTGTGCAGGCTGCCATCATCGCGATCGCTCCTAATGTTAAAATTGTTCTTTTCATATTGCCATCTGTTCTTTCTATTTGACGATCTCGACTCCGCCGAGGTCGATAAGGGTGAACTGGGCGCTGCCGTTGTAGTTGGTCAGGATGCCTTTGACATTGATCTTCGCATCGCCGGAAAGGATCTTAGGATCGATCTGGGTGTCGGCGAAACGGGAATAGCCGCTGGTGCGGATCTGCACGTCGATGCCACCCATCTTGAAATACTGGCTCACCGCATAGGCAGAGGCGTTCTTCTTGAGCGTGGACTTCAGCTCGGTCACCTTCTTGCCTGTGTTGGTCGCTCCGTCATCGAAAGTGCCCGAGTTCAGATAGTTTATGAAGCCGTTCTTGGACATCGCCCAGGTGGTCACTCCCCAAGTTTCGTCGGAGAAGAAAATGCGGTTGTCGTTGCTCTTCTTGTCGCCGTTCTGGTCCACATAGACAAGCAGGAAGATTTCGTTGCCGTAGGTCAGGCCGTCAAGCTCGACATAGCAGCCGAGGTTCTCATTATACTCATTGAGAGAGCGCAGGGAAGCCGCCGTCACCTTTCTGGCTTCCAGAGGGGTGTCGACCTCGCCTCTGAAGACGTGGGTGTCGATGATGTACTGGACATCCAGGTAGGATGTCTCGTACTCTCCGGTAGGATCCTCGTAGCCCAGCTGGAGCATTCCACTGTAGTCGCCGAGGGTCAGGCCCTCGCAGGTCACATAGACCCACTGGCCGAGTTTGTAGTCGTTGTACAGGCCGCTCTTGCCGAGTTTCAGCTCGATGCCGCCGGTCTCGTCCTGGATGTAGAGACTCTTGTAGATGTTGCCGGTACGGTCCTCGGAGACGACCTGGCCGCCGATGACGATGTCCTTCTCGATCTTCACCGGAGCCTTCTTGTAGAGAGCCTTCAACTCGGCGATGGTCGTGTTCGGGGTCATCGTCACAGGCTCGTAGACATCGGCCTTGCCGTAATCGGTCGTGAAGACCTGGTCCCACTCCTCGCAGGACGTGAAGGCCAGGACGGCCGCCGCCAGCACTGTAAATATCTTTCTCATAACCTTAGAATCTGAAATAAACGTTCAACATGTAGTTGACTCCGCTCATGTAGAAGTACTTGGAGTCGAAGCGGTAGTACCTTTCCTTGCTGACGGTGTTGTCGACCAGACGTGTCTGCTCGTAACCGCCGGTGTGGATGTTCTTGTTGTTCAGGAGGTTCTTGACCTGAAGCGAGAAGCCGAGCTGGTACTTTCTCTGAATATACCAGGACTTGCCGACGCTCGCGTTGACGAGGAAGAAGTTCTTGAACTTCTCCTGCGCGGCCATATATTCAATCTCCCCAGGAGTGGCGATGCCGTCGCCTCCCATCGTGGCCATGTCGGTCCTGTAGAGAGGGTTCATGTCGAGGTAGGAGTTGCCGAAGTAGTCCACGTCAGCGTCGATGAACCAGTAGTTCTTGTTCCAGGCGAGTCCGAGGCTGGCGGCGAGCTGAGGCGTGCTAGGCACGTAGTGCTTCTGATAGTGGTCGACCACATAGTCGCCGGCAGCATCCTTCACGTAGCCGCCGGAGGCATCCTTCGAGTAGACAGGATGGCTCTTCCAGTAAGGGATCTTGACCCCGTAGGTGCCGTCGACATATTCAGCGCTGTTGTCGTAGGTCTGGTACATCGTCGGGTTGGACGTGTAGACATATTCACCGTAAGTGAAGACTCCCTGGAGGGAGAGGTTCGGGACAGGGGTAGGCACCTTGAAGCCGAGTTCGACGCCGATGTGGCGCTGGTCTATGCCGGACATCGCGAAGTTGGTGAAGGAGTTCTGCGAGTCATCGTAGAAGCTCATCAGGTCGGTCTGGTCGTAGATGTTCGTGTAGAAGCCGGTGATGCGGAAGTCGTAGCCCGCGTTGCGGTAGGCGTAGTTGATGTCGGCCGTCAGCGTCTTGACGGTCTTCAGGTCAGGCATCACGGTGTTCCTGGTCCTCGGAGAGATGAACGACTGGTTGAAGGTCGGAGCGTCGGAGAGGTAGGCCGCGTCGGCATAGATCCTGTGCCCGCCGCGGATGACATAGCTGAGGTTCAGCTTGCCGGAGCCGGTCAAGAACCGCTGCACCGCGGAATTTCCCTTCGAGGTAATGACATTGCCGTCAGGGTCGTAGGTCGTGATGACCGTGCCGTTGTAGGTCATCGGAGAACCGCTGTCGTCAAGTCCCGGGAAAAGGCCCTTCCTCAGAAGACCCTCTCTCCAGAATTTTGAATATCCCAGCCGGCCGGCCACAGTGGCCTCCAGAGCGCCGAAATTGTACTTTCCCGAAGCCCAGGCCTCGGCGCGGCGGATGTGGGCGTAGTAGTCGTAGCCGTACTTGTCGCCTTCCTTGAGGGTCTGGGCAGACCCGTTGGCGAGGAAGTAGTCGAGGTCGTTCTGGATCATCGTCGCGGAGGCGGCGTAGTCCCTTTCGGCGAACTGGTCGATGTTGACGTAGTAGTCACCTCCGAGAAGGTCGTCGAGGATCTTGTAGTACTCGGTGCGGTTCCACTTGTAGGAGAGGCCGCCGTTGAAGGTCAGGTTACGGACAGGAGTCCACTTGCCGTTGAGAGCCAGGTTGAAGTCACGCTGGTCGGTGCGCCTCTCCTCGATGACGTACTTGGAACGGTTGCCCGAATCGGTGGCGTTCATCGCGTTGACGGCGTAGAGCCTGTCCCAGTTGATGTGGGTCGTCGAGGCGAGGCCGGATGTCCAGGCCTCTTTCGCCCAGGCGTACTTGGAGTAGTTCTGACGGTCATAGTCGGAGTCCTCCATATAGTAGTAGCTCGGAAGGTTGCGGTAGTAGTCCGGCCTCGGGTCAGGGGCATCGTACCAGTCGATGGCGGTGTAGCCGTTCTTGCCGAAGCGGTAGAGAGCGGTGGCCGAAGCCTGGAACTTGTTGGACTCCGGAGTGAAGTCGTACTTCAGGATGGCGATAGGCTCGTGGGTCTTGCGGACACGGGCGTTGCGGACCTTGCCGTTGTAGTAGCCCCAGTTGGAGTTGTACATGTTGTCGCCCATCAGGTCGTAGACTTCCTGAGTGGAGGCGTTCTGCGCCCCGCGTTCGCCGGGGGCCGCCATAAAGGTGAATCCCAGCTTGTGCACATCGTTGAACTTCTTCTCCACGGAACCGTAGTAGGCGAACGAACGGTAGAATACACCCTTGATCCAGTCGTTTCCGCCGAGTCTGGCAGAGGCGCTGAAAGCATAGGACCAGCCGTTGTCAAGCTGTCCGGACGCATAGGTCAGCATAAGGCGCATCCTGTACAAGGAACTGTTGGTCAGCACGCTGCCTCTCCAGCCAGTGCGGACGGAAGAAGCCATCGGCATGATGTTCGTCACACCGTTGTAGCCTCCGAAACCATATTCAGAAACCTCCGCCCCGTTGACTGACTCCTTGGTCCTGGTCGCCTCGTTGAGGCCGCTCCAGAGGGAGTAAGGGGTGTAGCCTGTGACCGCGTCGTTCATCTTCACGCCCGCGAGGTAGACTTCCTGCGACTCGCTTGAATATCCCCGCACGCGGAAACGCACCGAACTGAAGTTGTAGCCGGCCATGTTGTTGAACACGTCGTTCTGGCCGAAAAGGATGGTAGGGCTGTCGTTGTAGCCGGAGTCATCCATATCGAACTCCGTGAAACTGGCGTCGTCGACTTCGGAGACTTTCGCCACCGGGGTCAGGGACAGGTTGAACATGTTTTTCACGTAGCCGTCGTTGACGGTGACGTTGACTCTGGACTGAAGGTACTGAGGGCTTTCGATGACAAGGTCGTACATTCCGTCCTTAAGATTCCCGATCTGGAATGTGCCGTCGGCCCCGGCCTTGACGCGGGCCACCTCCTGACCGTCAGAGTAGAGGATCAGCTGCGCCCCGTCGACCGCCAGTTTGGAAAGACGGCTCACCACGGTGCCCTTCACGCCGCCCGTGAATGTCTGGGCCGACAAAGTCTGCGTGGACAAGGTCAGGGCCAGGAACAGCGCCGAGACGGCAAGGATTGTTCTTTTGCTCATATGTTGAATATTGACTTTACGTTCCGGCCGCCGTCTCGCTGAGTCCGGCCGCCGGAAACCACTTACTTATTGCTCACGATGATGTAGGTCGGATAATGGTCGCTGTAGCCGCCGATGTAGGACCCGCTGGAGAAGGTGCGGAACGGAGTGCCTTTGTACTGGCCGGTCTGCTGGACCATGAACGGCTGGTTGAACACCCTGCCGTAGTACTTTCCTTTGACAATAGGAACGATGCGGAGTTTTCCCTTCTCCGCGTTGACCAGGGATTCGTTGGCGAGGATTATGTCGTAGATGTTCCACTCTCCCCTGTAGGCCAGAGAACCGTAACCGGCCTTCAGCATAGAGAGGAAAGGAGAGAAGAAATCGGCCTTCCCGACCTCTTCGACGGTCTCCTTGCCGTGGAGGTAGACGGTCATGCTCTCATCCGTAGGGTTGTCGTTCATATCGCCCATAACCACGATCTTGATGCCAGGATATTCGGCCATAAGTTCGGCTGAGTGCTGGTAGATGATTTCGGCTCCGCGGGCGCGCAGGTCTCCGCCCTTACCTCCGAGCCTTGAAGGGAGGTGGGCCACAAAGAAGGCGAACATCTCGCCGCGGAGTTCTCCCCTGACCATCAGCACATCCCTCGTGCGGAAATTCTTCTGGGACTCCGCATCCATATCGAACTGGATGTCGCTGTTGAAATCGTAAGGAATCGACTTGCTTTCAAACAGTTTGAACTGGTCCGGCCTGTAGAGCAGGGCCACGTCCACGCCTCGCCTGTCCGGTCCGTCGTAGTGGACGATCTGGTAGTTGGCGTCGGCGATCTCCTCCTGACTGACAAGGTCCTCCAGCACGTGGCGGTTCTCTATCTCGCTGAGGCCGAGGATGGTGTGGAAGGCGTTGTTCTCGTCCGCCATAGCCTTGATGACGTGCGCGATGTTGTGCAGCTTCTCCTCGTATCTCTTCTCGGTCCACTGGTTAGTGCCGTCGGGGAGATATTCATAGTCGTTCTTCCCTTCGTCGTGATAGGTGTCGAAGAGGTTCTCGACGTTGTAGAAGCCGATGATGTAGCCTCTGGCCTTTCCATTGGTTTTCTCTTTGGCATTCTCTTTGGCCCCGGCCGAGACGGTGACATCCGCAGCCGCAAGCAGGAGGGCTGCCGCCGCAAGGAAGGCGAACGCCTTGTAAATTATTCTATTCAAACGCATTTCGTTGCTTTAATTATGAATTTCCGGTCACTCCCCCAGCGGAGAATGATTTATGAATATACCTC
>CAVJKE010000088.1:0-7416 GCA_963649695.1 bacterium | reverse complement strand
ATATTAATTACTATAATTACCCGAAATCATCAGAACTGGAAGTAGATGAAGGACTGGAGGTCGGAGGTGATGAACTGGCAGATGACAAAGACCGCGAGGACGCAGACAAGCACCATCAGCGGAAGAGGCATCGAAGCGAACCAGATGCGGTAGCGCCGCTTGAAATTCTCCGGAAGCCAGTGGATGACCATACCGAAGATGAAGACCAGAATCACTCCGAGATGCTGCTGCACCATGGCCGGAATCAGCGACAGATCCCATTCACCGCCGATGCGCTCGACCATATTCTTAGCCGTACTCCAGGCTTTCTCGTTCGCTTCCGCCGGGTCAAGGTTGGAGCCGCTGCGGAAGAAAAGTCGGGTGAAGGTTATGAATATGAAGGTCATCAGCACGGCCCAGGCCGTCTCAAGCCAGGAGAAAGCCGCCTTGAAGCGGCAAAGATGGTAGACCATCCGGACAAAGGCTCCGATGAATATGATGAGCGTCCAGACGAAGAACATATTGAACACGGAGGCCGGTACGTAAATCTTCAAAAGATAGAAAGCCAGGCAGACAAGCCCGATGACAAGGGTCCTGAAATAGATGTTGCAGCTCTTCCAGAACCTGTAGATGAGCATTCCAAGACCGTTCAGTCCGCCCCAGATCATGAAGTTCCAGCTTGCGCCGTGCCAGAGTCCGCCCAGCAGCATCGTGTCCATCCTGTTGATGTCCGAGATCAGTTCCTTGCGGTATTTCTTGCAGAAGGCTATCAACAGGCCGAGGACGGCCGCGATGACGAGGACCACACCGAAGACCCACCAGTTCTTAGCAAGGGCGGAGGCCAGGAAGGCTATGCCGAGAATGATGGCATACGAGCCGAAAGTGCCGTTGCGGTTGCCGCCCAGAGGGATGTAGAGGTAGTCCTGCAGCCATTTGGAAAGCGAGATGTGCCACCGTTTCCAGAACTCCCCGGCATTGCGCGCCTTGTAAGGAGAGTTGAAGTTCTTCGGCAGGTAGAATCCCATCAGCATAGCCACTCCGGTGGCTATGTCGGTGTAGCCGGAGAAGTCGGCATAGACCTGAAGCGAGTAGCCGAACAAGGCCGTGAGGTTCTCGAAGCCTGTGTAGAGCAGAGGATTCTCGAAGACCCTGTCGCAGAAATTGACGGCGAGGTAGTCGCTGAGTATCAATTTTTTGGCAAGACCGTTCAGAATCCAGAAGATGGCCACGCCGAACTGACGGCGGCCAAGGAAGAACGGCTTGTGCAGCTGAGGGATGAACTCCTTGGCTCGGACGATAGGCCCCGCCACCAGCTGAGGGAAGAAACTCAGGTAGAATCCGAAGTCCCAGAAATTCCTTATCGGCTCGATGGTCTTGCGCGAGACATCGACCACATAGCTGATGGCCTGGAAAATGAAGAACGAGATGCCTACCGGCAGGAAGATCGAATCGACGCTGAAAGCCTGCGTACCCGCCAGCTGGTTGCCCACGATGGCGAACCAGTCCTTGACCATGAACTCTGTGCCGAAAAGATTGTTGACGACATCCGTCAGGAAGTAGGCGTACTTGTAGTAGCAGAGCAGCGAGAGGTCGACAATGGCGCTCAGCACCACAAGAGCCTTCCGGCCGGTCCCGCCTTTGATCTTCGGCAGGACAAAGCCCGCGAGATAGTTGTAGACTATGACGAAGCCGAACAGTATCAGGAACAGTCCGCTGGTCTTGTAGTAGAAGAACAGGCTGACGAAGAACAGGAAGGCGTTGCGCAGCAGGATCTTGTTCCTGAACACGCAGAGGAAAGCCAGCACGATGGCGAAGAAAGCCCAGAAATAGAACTGGGTGAACAACAGCGGATGAGCCTGGTCAAAGGAGAACAGGTTCTTGAAAAAATCCATCGCTACATCCCAAAATCCCATCACTTGCTACTCTTTAAATGTTGCACATAACTGTCCATCAATGCGTTGAACAGCAAATCCCCGACAAGTTCATAGCCGGATTCCGTAAAATGGACCTTGTCCCTCTTCGCCAGCCCCGCTGCCTCCCAGTCACGCACAGAGCCAAGGCCTCCCATCACTTTGAATAGATCCCATACACCGGCGCCGCAGTCTTTTCCCAGACGCAGGAAGGCCTGTTCGGCCACCTGTCCGTTGCCGTTGGTCACATAGCCCTTCCTGCGCACCTTCCTGCAACTGTCGTTGTTCGTGATGAACAGCAGGGCGCAGTCCGGAGCCACGGAACGGATCCTCGCGACCATGGTCTTGTAGGCCTGCACAAAACCATCCTCGGTAAAGTTAGTGGCGGTCGCGTCGTTGATGCCCACCGCGAGAATCACCATATCCGGCTTCAACAAAGCGAGGTCGCTCTCGAAATCCCGGCATTTGGCGTAAGAAACCAGAGACGCGCCGTTGACGCCGATCTCCGTGACGGTGATGCCAGGATAAGGGTTCTCCAGACATATTCCTTTAAGAGTGAACTCTCCCGTCCCTTTGGTCGCGACCCGCACCGAGTCGGAAAAAGCCGGAAGGAAGAAGGTCCAGCACGAATCAGCCTCCCCGCGCGGAGCGG
Organism: bacterium; assembly: GCA_963649695.1. Classification (GTDB taxonomy): domain Bacteria; phylum Bacteroidota; class Bacteroidia; order Bacteroidales; family UBA932; genus Cryptobacteroides. The sequence goes on along the minus strand of CAVJKE010000088.1, from coordinate 4,875 downwards.
TCAAGGTGTCGCCCGGACCAGCCACGACCACCGGTTCTCTCTCCCCTGTCTGTGAATATCCAAGGACACGCACCCGGTTGAACCTGAAGACCGGCTCCGCAGGCTTGGGGTCACGCGCGACCATCGTCACCGTCACCGAAGCCTTGTTGTCGGATGTCGTCAGGGACATACCCGTAAGGCCGAGCCTGCGGGCGGGTTCTCTCTGGGTGTTCTTGCTGACATCCCAGGTCCCTTGATAGCCGACGGTGAAACTGCTCGGATTGTTGGTGTGCGCCGCCGAGAATGGAAAGACAAGGCCTCTGCCGCCGTCCAGGGCCGGTCTGAGCGACAGAAGGTCATTCCGCAGACGGCGGGTAAGAGTGCCGGCCTGCACGTGGGAGCCTCCGATGTGGACGATGCTCAGATTGCCTTCCCCGAAGAAAAGCACGGAATCCAGCTTGCCAAAAAACCTCTCGAAAGAGGCGCTGTCACCCCTGAACTCAATCCTATTATCCTGCAAATCAGCGAAGTCCAGATGTGGAATATCCTTCCTCAACGACTGGGCGCAGACCTGGAGCGGCAGCAGCAACGCCATCAATGAATATGCGAGCGCTCTTCTCATCTTCCCACCTCCGTCAATGTGTCCGGCTCCGCCGGCCTCGGTGAAAGGCTGTCCCGGAGTCTGTCCATATAAATGCCGACCGCCTCGTCGGTAAGCTCCTGGCGAAGCTTGTAGAAATCATAGTAGAGAAGGAAGGACCTTGACAGGATGTTTCCTATCTCAAGAGCTCCCTGGTGGGTGAAATGGATGTGGTCAGGACCGCCGAGGGCAGGCTTGTGGTTCACCCATTCGCGCATCGACCCCGGACCTCCCATCACATTGAAGGTGTCCCAGTAGGCGACTCCGTTCTTAAGGCAGTTGACCCTGAGCGAATCGTTCAGGTCCGTCAGCAACGGCCAGGTGACACGCTGGCCGTCCACGCTCTTGCACATGTCTGCCGGGCCGATGAACATCAGCCTGGCCTGCGGGGCGACCTCTCTGTAGTAGTCGAACTGCATCACAATCTTCCTGACATAGGAGGAGATTCCTTTTCTTGACGTGATGCCCGGCATCGCGTTCCCTCCGAACTGCAGGATGATGAGTTTCGTGTCCGTCTTCTCGAAACTCTGTTTCATCACCGCCTTGTCTATCGAGGAGAAGATGAAGCCGGCGCAGCCGCGCAGGGCCACATTGTCCACCGTGACACCGCCTTTGCTGTTGTCCAGAGCTATTCCGTAAATCTCAGCGTTCCCCGTGAAATTCAGCGTTCCCCTTTCCGCATCAGCCGGAAGATCCCAAGAGACCATCGTGACGGCCTCTCTGGAAGAATCTATGACGGCCTTCATCACCGGAAGAGTGTCGCACTTGAGCGTCATCCCGAAACCGGCCGAATTGTGGCCGAGAAGCACGGAAACCCTAGAAATAGATTTCACAAGTTCCTGGGAGTAACGGTTTTTGGTCCTGTTGAAGGTGAATGTCCCGTTGCCGGCTACGGCTGTGAACTGAGTCAGAGGGCCGTAGCGCTTATGTGCGGCCTTTCTGGTCAGGGAATCCCCCACCATGGCGTAGCGCATCACGCTGCCGGAGGCCGTCTGTGAGAGCGACACGGTAGGTATCCTCTGGATCATCGGCACCATTCCCGGTCCGGATCCGCCGAAACGCTCCTGAAGTTTCTCCCTGAGCACAGCCGAGATTCTGTCCATCTCCAGCTGGGAGTCTCCGTAGTGAAGTATCCTGACAGTCCGGCAGGAATCCGCGGCGGTGGAGAGTTCCACGAACAGCGAATCGAAGAAAGTGTAGTCATCGTCCGGCAGACAGATTCTGTTCGGATTGCCGGTCAGGTAGTCGTAGAAGTAGCGCAGAGTGTCGCGCGAACCCTCGACCATCTCGTAACTTCTCTGGACGGCAAGCAGCACCGAGTCGACATTCACGTCAGAGGTACTGTCCTGGAGGTCAGCCAGGTAAGCCTGGTACGACGGAAACCTCAACTTCATCCCGCCGACGGCCACCCCCTTTGAAGGGTAAATGTACCAGACTGCGAAAAGAAGCAGGAAAACAGAAAGTATGAACAGGAGAACCTTATGAATTTTCATCGTCAATGCTTGTAAATCACGAGTTTGCGTCCATCACGGATCAGGTCGCTCTTAAGGTTGTTCCACTTTTTCAGGTCAGAGACCTTCACGTGGTATCTGGCGGCGATGCCTCCAAGAGTGTCGCCTTTCTTTATTGTGTAGGAAATTCTGTCAGTCACCTCAGCCTGTTTCTTGCGCAGAGAATCCAGCCTGGCCTTCTGCAGGGCTGCCTGCTCCCTTAGAGCCGCCTCCCGGGCCTGCTTCCTTGCGTTCACAAGCGAATCGACCTTCTCATAGGCAGCAAGAGGGTTTTCTGAATATTCCAGCTCCGCCTTCCTGAGGCTTCGCAGCACGGAAGCCTCGGACAGAGCCACGGAATCCATAGCGTTGAGAGCTGTCGGACTTGTGGCGTAGGCCACCACGGCCTTGTCCCAGCCGGCATATTCATTGAACAGTTCCTGCAGGCGGTCGAGAGCCGCCTTTGTCGAGATGGCCGCGTCAAAACGGATGTCGACAGAGTCCGCCACCGTCACCGCTCCGGGATTCAACGACCTCCAGCGGACAGCATCGAGCGAAGACAGAGACCACAATCCGCCTCTTTCGGGATCGGAACTCTGGTCGGCGAGGGCGTAAGGCAGCAGAAGGAATGATTCCGGCATCCCTCTTCGGGACAGTTCAACCCTCAGTGAATCAATGAATCCGGGGGACACACATTTTGCCTGCGGCGAGACTGCCGCAAGCAAAAGCATTCCTATGACGATTCTCTTTAAGATTCCTGACACGGCCGCCGGTCTGCTGTTAAAACCCATAATCCCAAAAAACAGGCAAAGATAATACATTTAGAGGGATTTGGAAGCCGGCGGCCGTGTCGGGTCAATTAATATTTCCGCTCACAGCTTCGACACTGCGGACGCAAACTGGTCTCCAAGGCCTATCGTGTAGCCCTCGGTCGTGAAGAAAACCCTGTTGAATGTGTCCGCCAACATGAAGTACGGCATTTTGCGGCCTTCCGTCACATCACCTTCCGGACTCACGCCCATCTTCACATTTGACGGAAGTCTGCCGGCATATTCCTTCATCCAGGCCAGTCCTTCCGCCGAAGTGAGAAGCAGAATCGGTCTTCCCCAGGCCTCGAGTTTGTCCTTCGCCGCCGCAAGGTCGTTGAGAGCGTGGACTGAAGGTTCCTGACGAGGGGTAAGGAAACCGATGATGTAGAAGCCTCTGCCTGTGGTGGACAGGACGGACACTGGCTCCGCGTCCGGCTCCAGGCGGTACTTGGTCTCCGCGTCGAAAGCCCCGATGACCGAAAGTTTTTCGCTTGACAGTTCGATGTCGAGGTCCAGAGTGGTCGTCTGCCCTTCCCCGACAGTGAACTGCTGTATAGTGACAGGCACGCTGCCGTCGGAAAGACGGTTGCCGCTGACAAGGATGTAGTCCCCTGCGTCAAGGACAGCGCCTTTTCTGAACACATTGCTCCAGCTGACACCGCCGCCCATGTCCACCTGGCCCTCATCGAAGGTCAGAAGACGGGTGCGGCCGTCGGTTATCTTGCTGATGGTGAAGTGGGAGTAGTAACCAGGATTCTCGAGAGCCGCCGTCGGGACATAGTCAAGGACAAGAGTCCCGGTCGGGGCGGCGGTCTGCTCGGCAGCCTCGAAATCGACATCCACCCACTTTCCGGCATCCTTGTACTGGATCTTGCCGGTCACAGGATCCCTGCGCGCCTCTATGCCGAGAGTTCTGGCCAGAGCCACGAAGAAGATGTTCCTGGAACGCACATCCGCCAGTCTCGCCTTGTAGACACCTTCCGGCGACATCGGAATGCTCCACGCCTTAGGGTCGGAAAGGATCTCTATGTTGTCCTTCACCCATCTGACAAGGTTGGCCGGAACTGAAAGCGCCGCCTTGTCAAGTTCTTCAGCAGAAAGACCGCCGAAGAAAGACTTGTAAGGGCTGAGGAACTCGTTTTCGATTCTCGGACAGAGAACCGCTCCGACGGCAGTGTAACTGTCTTCGAGAATCTCTCTTGTCACATCGATCAGATCCTTGTCACTCAAAGATTTGAGAAGTTCCATAGCCCTCCCGTCAGGATGGTCTTCAAGGAATTTCCCGATGACAGGATGGTTGCCGGCCGACTTCGCCAGAAGATCGCCCTTCTCCGTCCCGTCAGAAACCACGAAGGTGGCCATATAAGCCTTGCGGACACTGTCCTCGGCCGCGAACCGGCGGTTGTTCTCAGTCCTCATCTCCGCCGTGACTTCCGGAATGTTGGCCGTCTCAGGAGGCGGCACAATCATCATCTGCTGAGGGTCTGACGGATGGCTGTCCGAAATGGCGACAGTGACGGCGGTGTCTTTGCCGAATGACACCTTCGAGTAGCCGTACTTCCCGTTCTTCGAGGCCCATACAAGCATATCCCCCATTCCTGCGGTCAGGAAGGTGCGGCCCAGGGCGTCGGTGTACTTGGAAAGCGCCGGATAGAACTCGGCGTAATTGTAGATCCTGAAGTCCACGAGGGCGCTGTCCACAGGCGCTCCGCCCTCATCCACCACGGTGAAATCCACCCTTGCTGTCTTCGCATAGTTGTCGATCAGATTTATCTCCGTGAAATTCGGGCCTTCCATAACCTTCTCCTCCGGCCCGTCATAGCGGCCGAAGACACGGGTGTGCATCAGAAGCCCGCGGCTGGCAGGAGCGTTGAACCAGCCGAGATTCAGGACCGGCTCAGGCTCGCAGGCTCCGAGAAAATACCACACTCCGTCCGCCCAGGCCTCGACCCAGGCG
>CAVJKE010000087.1:0-7481 GCA_963649695.1 bacterium | reverse complement strand
CGTCGGACTCGTCGAAACGGCAGCAGCGGCCGTCGCGGGCGGCTATGCAGATCTCCTCATGACCGTTGGTCAGCAGAGCCTCGACAAGTTCATCTCCTTCGCGCAGGTTGACGGCGTTCACACCGGCTGTTCTCGGATGTGAATATGCCTCCAGAGATGTCTTCTTGATTATACCCTGCTTTGTGACGAGAACGATGTTGTTGCCTTCCACATAGGCAGGATCCTTTAGGGTCTTGACATTGATGTAGGCCATGATCTTGTCGTCAGGGATGTTCAGCACATTCTGGATGGCTCTTCCCTTGGAAGCCCTCGAGCCTTCAGGGATCTCATAGACCTTGAGCCAGTGGCAGCGGCCGTTCTGGGTGAAGAACAGCATCGTGGAGTGCATGTTGGCGATGTAGATGTGGTCGATGAAGTCCTCGTCCCTCGTCGCGCTTCCCTTCATTCCGACTCCGCCGCGGGCCTGAGTACGGTACTCGGTCAGAGGAGTCCTCTTGATGTAGCCGAGATGGGAGATCGTGATGACCACGTCCTCGTCGGCGTAGAAGTCCTCCGGATTGAATTCTCCGGCGGCAGGCTTGATCTCCGTTCTTCTCGGGTCGCCGTACTTGCTCTTGAGTTCCTGAGTCTCGGCCTTGATGATCTTCATCTGCTCCTCGACGCTTCCGAGGATCTCGTTGCAGCGGGCGATGAACTTCTCAAGTTCGTCGTACTCGGCCTGGAGTTTTTCTCTTTCGAGTCCGGTGAGCTGGCGCAGCCTCATCTCGACGATGGCGGTGGCCTGCACATCCGTGAAACCGAACTTTGACATCAACTCGGACTTGGCCTCGTCCACATTGCTGGAATGCCTGATGATCGCTATGATCTCGTCGATGACGTCGATAGCCTTCAGCAGACCTTCGAGGATGTGGGCGCGTTTCTGGGCCTTGTCAAGCTCGAACTTGGTCCTGCGGACGACCACTTCGTGGCGGAACTCCACGAAGTTGGCGATGATCTCCTTGAGGGACAGCGTCCTTGGACGGCCGTTGACAAGGGCCACGTTGTTGAACGCAAAGCTTGACTGGAGCTGGGTGTACTTGAAGAGGGTGTTGAGGACCACGTTGGAATTGCAGCCCTGCTTAACCCTGATCACGACACGCACGCCCTCGCGGGATGTCTCGTCATTGATGTAGGTGATGCCTTCGATCTTCTTGTCCTCGACCAGCTGGCCGATCTTCTCGATCATCTCCTTCTTGTTGACCATGTAAGGGATCTCGCTCACGACGATGGTCTCGCGGCCGTTGTCTGCGACCTCGATCTCGGTCTTGGCTCTGACCACGACCTTGCCTCGGCCGGTCTCGTAGGCCTCCTTGATGCCGCTCACGCCCATCACGATGCCGCCGGTCGGGAAATCCGGTCCCTTGATGTACTGCATCAGGCCGTCGGTGTCGATGTCAGGGTTGTCGATGTAGGCGCAGATCGCGTCGCAGCATTCGCCGAGGTTGTGAGGGGCCATGTTGGTGGCCATACCGACGGCGATGCCTGACGATCCGTTCAGCAGAAGCAGCGGAACTCTTGTAGGCAGAACCGTAGGCTCCTGCTCGGTGTCGTCGAAGTTCATCGTCATGTCGACGGTGTCCTTGTCGATGTCGGCCAGCACATCCTCGGTTATCTTCATCAGTTTGGCCTCGGTGTAACGCATGGCCGCCACAGGGTCGCCGTCCATAGATCCGAAGTTACCCTGGCCGAAGACCGTAGGATAACGCTGGTTCCACCACTGGGCGAGCCTTGCGAGGGCATCGTAGACACTTGAATCTCCGTGCGGATGGTACTTACCCAGAACCTCACCCACAATCTTCGCGCACTTACGAGTCTGGCCGGAGTAGGACAGGCCGAGGCCGTCCATTCCGAAAAGCACCCTTCTCTGCACAGGTTTCAGGCCGTCCCTCACATCAGGGAGCGCTCGGGACACGATCACGGACATCGAATAGTCGATGTACGCGGTACGCATCTCGTGGTCAATCTCGACTGGCTCTATGATGCCGGTAAGACCTTCTTCTTTCTTTTCCTCATTATCCATTTCCGATGTCGAAATTATTATTTCGTTTATATTCCGAATACATTTTACTTAAACACGCAAATTTAGTAAAAAAAAATCATAGAGGCAAACAAGATTCCCCCGCCGGACAGATCGTCGCCCGGAGGCGGGAATATACCCGGCGACCAGGCGGGAATATTCAGGAATATTCACAAAAAAATTGTTGAAAGATGGGGAAAAAACTTGCTTGTGCCGTGGTTTGGCACAAGCAAGGTCTACCTTTGCGTCAGAAACAACAAAAACGCTACAGTCATGAAAAACACAGATTACACAGTCGAGCAGCTTGAGTCAATGATCTCGTCCGAATCTTCGTTCTCCGCCCTTCTCGAGATGATGGGTGACATGGGTCTGGTCTTCGACGGCGCTTTCAAGGAGCAGTAATCACCTGACGGGCCACACGCCGGGGGTTCTTCGCAGGCAACTTGCCGGTGACCGTCTCTCCGGGCCGTCAGCCGGGGTGTCAAGGTCACTTCTCCTGGGTGTCAGCGAGGGAGACGACGGTGTCGCTCTTGTCCTTGTCAAGGGTGACCCGGATTGTCCTGAGGCCGGAGTCCCCACCGCACTCCTTCGCGGCGAGGATCCTGTCGGCGAGGATGAAATCCGAGACCGGAGTCTCCACATACCGTGTCAAAGCCCTCTTGAGCTGCCTCGCTCCATAAGCGGGGTCATAACCTGAAGCCGCGATGAAACTCTTCACCGGAGAGGCCACCTTCAGCCTGTAGCCGGCCGCCTCTGCCCTGCGCACAAGTTCACCGGTCTCGATGTCGACAATCTTCTCGATGTCGCCCACTGTCAGCTGGTTGAAGTACACGACCTCATCGATTCTGTTGAGGAATTCCGGCGGGAACAGCTTGCGCACCGCCTTGTCAAGCACAGCCTTCCTGTTCTTGCCGACATCCTTGCCTCCTGTGGAGAAACCCACCCCGGATCCATATTCATCAAGCTCGCGTCCTCCCGCGTTGGAGGTCATCACGACGATGGTGTTGCGGAAATCCACCACCCTTCCGCCGCTGTCGGTCAGCCGCCCCTCGTCCAGCACCTGGAGGAGGATGTTGAATATGTCGGGATGCGCCTTCTCTATCTCGTCCAGCAGGACGACGCTGTACGGTTTGCGGCGCACCCTGTCGCTGAGCTGGCCGGCATCCTCGTAGCCGACATAGCCGGGAGGCGCTCCGATGAGCCTGGACACGTTGAATTTCTCCATATATTCACTCATGTCGATCCGCACCATATTGTCCTGAGAGTCAAAAAGGTACTCTGCAAGGCATTTGGCGAGTCTGGTCTTTCCCACTCCGGTCGAGCCGAGGAAAAGGAACGAGCCGACAGGACGGCGGGGGTCGCCGAGTCCCACCCTGTTGCGCTTTATCGCCCGGACCACCTTCTCGATGGCCTCGTCCTGGCCGACCACCTGCCGGCGCAGACGGTCGCCCATCTTGAGAAGTTTCCGGCTCTCGGATTCCTTCACATTGGTGACAGGGATTCCGGTCATCTTCGAGATGACTTCGGCGACATCGTCGGCTGACACCTTGTGACGGCTCTTTCCGCCGGCCTGGAACCTCTGCTTGACCATAGACCCGGCCTGGTCCATCGCGTCGATCGCCTTGTCCGGCAAAGCCCTGTCGGTCAAGTACCTGTCCGACAGCCGCACGCTGGCCTCCAGCGCTTCCGGAGTGTAGGCCACATTGTGGAACCGCTCGTAATTTTCCTTGATGTTCTGAAGGATGGAAAGCGACTGGGCGATGTCGGTCGGCTCCACGATGACTTTCTGGAAACGCCTGTCAAGGGCACCGTCCTTCTCGACTATCTTGCGGAACTCGTCCATAGTCGTGGCGCCGATGCACTGCACCTCTCCTCTAGCGAGAGCCGGTTTGAGGATGTTGGCCGCGTCAAGGCTGCCCTGCGAGCCTCCAGCGCCCACGATGGTGTGGAACTCGTCGATGAACAGGATGATGTCCGGATTGCCGGAAACCTCGGCGATGATGGACTTGAGCCGTTTCTCGAAATCGCCTCTGTACCTTGTGCCGGCCACTACCGACGCTATGTCCAGCGACACGATGCGTTTCTTTGCGAGTCCCGGAGAGATCTTTCCGGAGGAGATCAGCGAGGCTATCCCCTCGACGATCGCGGACTTGCCCACTCCCGGCTCTCCTATAAGCATCGGGTTGTTCTTCTTGCGCCTTCCGAGAATCTCGACCACCTGGGCGATCTCCTTTTCCCTTCCGGTCACAGGATCCAGTTTGCCTTCGCCGGCGGCCTTGGTCAGGTCGTAGCCGAACTGCTCGACGGCTGATTTTTCTTCAGGCTTTCCGCCTTCCCGGTCGTCGGGAGTCTGAATATTGTCGTTTTCGTCACGGGGATCCAGCATCCCTGAGTCGCGCATGAAGGTCATCAGCCTGGTATAGTCCACATTCTTGTCACGGAGATAGGCCTGGCCGTAATTCTCCGAGGATTTGCAGAGAGCCAGCAGAAGGTGGATGGAAAGCGCTTCGGACATCCCCATCCTGCCCGCCTCCATCACGGTGACTGTCAGCACGTTCTGGGCAAGTTTGGAGAAGGTGACCGATTCGGACTCCGAGTAAGGGACGGCCCTGTCGTTGAACACGTGGTCGTCGATGAATTTCTTGAAGTCGCTTAAATTTATTCCTAACGCCACGAGGGTCTCCGCGGCCTGGTTCATTCCGTGCCGCAGCAGGCCCAGGAACAAGTGGTCGGAGGTTATGCTTCTGCCTCCGGTCCGCATCGCCTCGTCCCTGGAGTAGCGGATTATGTCATTGAGTTCACCGGAAATCCTTATTTCCATAATAATTCTTCCTTCAAAGTATATTTTACAATGTTAAACAAATTTCTCGGCTTGTGCAAATCGTCAGCTGGTTGACGGGCCTTCCGGGCGGCTTCGCATTACAAGAAATATTATTACATTTGCAGGTACAAGACAACACAACTGATGAACGAAGAGAGAAGCACGGACAGGCTTGCCCGTTACATGATCTGGGCGGCGGTGACAGCCATCGCCACAAGATTCTTTTCCGGACTGAAGCCTATCCGGAGGCTGATGGCTGCCACTGACGACAATTAAAATATTCAATGATATGAACAATCTACTCAAAGCGATGACGGTGCTTGCCGTCACGCTGTGCCTCCTTTCGGGAGGAAGCCTCCGCGCCCAGGAAACTTACAAGCCTGCAGGCACTTACAGATTCGCCGTAAAGGACGGGACTGAACTTTTCCTTGATGAATATCCAGCCTCCGCGGGCAGCGTGACCTCGGTCGACGGCAAGGCGAAACCTGCCATCGTGTTTGTCTTCGGCGGCGGGTTCTTCTCGGGACAGCGCAGCGCCAAGAGCTACCTCAAATGGTTCAAGATGCTCAACGACGAGGGCTACACCCTCCTCACCATCGACTACAGGCTCGGCCTGAAGGGTGTCAAGACCAAAGGAGGACTCGGCTCGGTCAAGCAGTTCTACCACGCCGTGACCATCGCCAGCGAGGATCTGTTCAGCGCCGTGAAATACATCATCGACAACGCCGCCGCCCTGGATGTCGACCCGGACAACCTGGTCATCAGCGGCTCGTCCGCCGGGGCGATGACCGTGCTGCAGAGCGACTGGCTTCTGAGCAACGGAAAGGCAACCGAGGCGCTTCCGGAAGGCTTCCGCTTCGCCGGAGTGATGTCCTTCTCCGGCGCCATCCTTTCCCGCGAAGGGATGCCTGGATATTCACAGACCCCTTCGCCGACGGCGTTCTTCCACGGCACGGCCGACAAGGTGGTCAACTACAAGAAGATGAAGGTGTTCAACTGGGCGTTCGCCGGCTCGGACAAACTTGTCAAGATCTTCAAGAAGAACGGCTACACCTACAACATCTACCGTTACCAGGACCACACCCACGAAATCGCCGACGCAATGGCCGAGACCTTCGCCGACCAGATCAGATTCCTTGAGACGAACGTTACCGGGAAGGTCGCCAGGAATGTGGACTGCACGATCGACGACCCTCAGATTCCTGAACCTCAGGGCTCGGCGAACCGCAAGGAACTCTACAGCAAGAACTAAACTTCACACAAGACAGAAAAACGGGGTGTCCGAGCGGTCGGGCACCCCGTTGTTTTTATTCACAACCGGCTCTACTGCAGATAGTTCTTGTAGACCTCGGCGATCTTCTTGTAGCCGGCCTCGTTAGGATGCAGACCGTCGGAGAACAAGGACTCGTCCAGAGTGCCGTCGGCCTTGGTCAGAGCCGCCTTGACATCCACGACATCGTAGTTGTCGAGGACTCCGGTGGCCAGAATCTTATCCACGGTGGCATTGACCTTGTCCACCCTGTCGATAGCGTTCCTGCGAGGATAGATGTGGACGATGTGGATGCGGGCCGCCGGCTGCTTCACGCGGATGTACTTTATCAGTTCGACCATTCCCTCGGCGATCTTCTCCTCCGGACGGCGGTAGATGTCATTGGTCCCGGCCATCACGAAGATGTGCTTGGCGCTGTAGCCGTCGAGTTCCTCGTGCATCATACGCCACATCATATTCCCGAGACGGTCCCAGCCGTAGCCGCAGTTAAGGACGTTCCTGTCGGCGAAAAGCACGTTCCAGGAATCGACTCCGGCGTGCCAGGTCGGATGGCTCGGCTCGCCTGACCAATAGTGGGTGATGGAGTTGCCGATCATCACGATCTCAGGATCCGGAGCGATGCATCTCTGGCGGTAAAGCACCCTGCTGTGCCTCTCGGCCCAGTCATACCAGTGGTAATCGCGGCGCTGACGGACAGGCATAAGGATCTCCGGCAGGTCGGTGGTCGTGCCGAGGGCGTTGAACAGGGCCTCGACGGTGGCCGTGGTGTCAGCCTCGGCTCCGTTGACCGCGAGGATGAAGCCGGCCCCCTTGCTTTCCTTCTTGGAAACCACCTTGACCGGGAAGTCTGTCTTCCTCTGGATTATGTTCTTCACCGATTGGGCCGGACGGGCGACATTCTCGACAGGCACGTTGTAGAAGGCTATGCCTTTCTCCACAGGCACAGGCTCGAAATTGAAATACGAACCGCCGACGGCGCCGAACTCCATCCAGGTGACCTTGTTGTACAGAGGGAGGTAGAGCCTGAACCAGTTGCCCTTCTTGGCCTCTTTGCCATAATCGGCCTTGAATGTGAACTGAAGAGTGTCTCCGGCGGCTTTTCCGAGGTCGTAAGCGCCGTCAAGAAGATGGTAGACGCCATCGTTGTCGATGTCGAAGAGATCCACTCCGACGGATGCCATCTCGGTCGCGCCGGCCGGGACGGAGCGGCCGTCAAGGACGTACCTTACGACAATCTCCGGGGCGTTCGTGCCGAAATCAAGGTAACCGAGGCTGAAGTCCCATTTTGTCTTGTAAGGACTTTTCGCATTCTCTGTCAACGGGTTGTGCCAACT
>CAVJKE010000086.1:0-7534 GCA_963649695.1 bacterium | reverse complement strand
TCGCTAAAGAGAAAGGTCGGTCAAGTGTAACCTTGTAGGTACGACAGATTTGCACGGAAAGCCAATCCTATGCTTTATAGTTGCAAATCTGTTCCGGCAGTTTCGGCGGACCACCCACTACACGAGGTCACAGGGCATATTCCGTCATTTTCCCGAAAACAGATTTGCAAGAAAGACCGTGCTGATAGTTTCTGCTTGTAATTCTGTCGGCGGAGCGCCCGGCCGGAGCTGAAAACAATGTTTATCGGCAGTGTCCACGGCCGGGTTCAAAAGCATTGCCGGCGGATTGGCCGGAGAGAAGTGCGTGGCAGATAAGTGGCTGACATTGCGGCAGATGAGCGAAGGTCTGGTCGTGATATCGCGACCAGACCTTCACCCTTTTAACTGATTCCCAATTGGTTGTCTGCCACGGTCTACCTATTGGAGCGTGACGGGAGCGTTTAGGGGCGTATTCGATGCCGTCACTCTTGGTGCGGTGTGTGACGGGCGCATATATGCCCGAAAGTGATGCAGTCACTCCTGGTGCGGTACATGTCGGGCGCAGATATGCCCGAAATTGATTCCGCCACAAAGGATGGAATAATGGGCCGATAGTCAAGGTGAAATAGAGACCTTCACCATTCCTTCAGGGAGAAATCTTTGGTTCAGCGGGCGATGATGTTTGCGATTCTGACAGGGAATCCCTATCTTTATAGGCTGATAGCATAGAAGAGAATGATCAGAGAGACAAAAGACCAGAGTCTGCTGCGGATGAACACCTTCGGGATGGATGTCCGCTGCGGGCTGTTCATTGAATATGATTCCGCATCGGATCTGTTCCACATTGATTTCGAGAAGATTCCGAAACCGGTGATGCATATCGGCGGCGGAAGCAACATACTTTTTTCGGGCGATTTCAAGGGCACCGTCCTTCATTCGGCCATAAAGTTCATTGAACCTTTGACAGAGGGAAACGGCCGGAGTCAGTCTCCGGTCGAGGCTGAAGGACCGGCCGACAATCATGCAGGCAATCAGGCCGACAATCAAGCCGTAAATCAGACAGTGAATCAGACCGCAAATCAGGCCGAAGAGCCGGTCGGCAATCAGACCGGCAATCAGGCCGGAAAACCGGCTGACAATCAATCCGGAAATCGGACCGAAAAACTGACCGACAAAGAGGAGCATTCCGAAAGTGGTGAGGCTGACGAGGTGCTTGTCCGGGTTGGATCGGGCACGGTGTTCGACGATGTCTGCGCCTGGGCGGCGTCCAGAGGGCTTTGGGGGGCGGAGAACCTTTCGCACATTCCGGGCGAAGCCGGGGCCGCCGCGGTCCAGAACATCGGGGCCTACGGAGTCGAGTTCGCCGATCTTGTCAGGAGCGTCGAGTGCTTTGACACCCTCACCGGAAAAACGGTCTACTTCCCGAAGGATGAGTGCGGCTACGGCTACCGTGAGTCGATGTTCAAGAGGCCGGGCCTCAAAGGCCGCTACATAGTGACCAGCGCGACCATTGTCCTGTCCAGAACCGCAGGCCCTTTACTTGAATATGGCAATGTCCGTTCGGCCGTGGATGCCCTTCTGGCAGAAAGGTCAGCCGAATCTCCGGCTGTCACGCCAGCGATAGTGCGGGAGGCAATCATCGGCATCCGAAAGGCCAAGCTTCCGGAAGTCGGCGAGACGGGAAGCGCCGGAAGTTTCTTCAGGAATCCTGTCGTGCCGCAGGCCGTCTACGAGAGCGTCTGCCGGATGGTGGGACCGGAAGTTCCTGTCCCTCATTATGTCACGGATGCCGGAATCAAGATCCCGGCGGCGTGGCTTATCGACCGCTGCGGCTGGAAAGGAGTGAGGAAAGGCAACGCCGGAGTCCACGACAAGCAGCCGCTCGTGATAGTGAACGCGACCGGCAAGGCTGCTCCCGGCGAGATCATCGCCCTGAAGGATGCGGTCGCCGGGTCCGTCAAAGACCGTTTCGGAATAGACCTGATCCCGGAGGTTGAAATAATTTAGGGTAAAGAATATTTCGGGAAACAGACCCGGCACCGTGGTCGGGGCAGTTATTTCCCGTCACGAAAGTGAGGGAGCACATCCCCTCCCCCGAGGGGAGGGATTTAGGGTAGGGGTAACGTGGAAAGATATTCATGGGCTATGCCCTTTGAACGTGGGATAAGGTATTTTGTCATATGCATTTAGTTACTTGCGAAAGTTGAGTTGAGATAATTTAAAAACAAACAATATGGACGAACATAGTTTCATAGTCGAGGGAGGCCACAGGCTCAGCGGCGAGATAACACCGCAGGGAGCGAAGAACGAGGCGCTTGAAGTCATCTGCGCCGTACTGTTGACCGATGACGAAGTCACGATAGGCAATCTGCCGGAAATCCTTGACGTTCTGAACCTTATCCACCTGCTGGAGGATATGGGCGTCAAGGTCACCCGCATCGCCAAGGGAGAATATTCATTCAAGGCGGAGAATGTGGACACGGCGTACATCGACAGCGCGGAGTTCGTGAAAGGCTGCGCCGCCCTTCGGGGGTCGGTGATGCTCGCCGGACCGCTGCTGGCCCGCTTCGGAAGGACCTGGCTGCCTAAACCGGGCGGCGACAGGATCGGCCGCCGGCGCATCGACACCCACATCAGAGGCCTCGCCGACCTCGGGGCGGTCTATGAATATGACGAGCGCCGCAAAGCCTTTTTTCTGAATATTCCTTCATCGGCTCCCGACAGGAGGCTGAAAGGCTGCCGGATGCTTCTCGACGAAGCTTCGATCACTGGTACGGCCAACATCCTGATGGCGGCAGTGCTGGCGGAAGGTGAGACCGTGATCTACAACGCCGCCTGCGAGCCTTA
The DNA here is from genome assembly GCA_963649695.1 of bacterium. Taxonomy (GTDB): domain Bacteria; phylum Bacteroidota; class Bacteroidia; order Bacteroidales; family UBA932; genus Cryptobacteroides. Next base: position 4,708 of record CAVJKE010000086.1, on the reverse strand, counting down.
CATCCAGCAGCTGAGCAGGATGCTCGTGGCGATGGGCGCGTCGATCCAGGGAATCGGCTCCAACCTGCTGACCGTCAAAGGTGTGAAAGAACTTCACGGGGCCTCGCACAGGGTTCTTCCCGACATGATCGAGGTCGGAAGTTTCATCGGAATGGCGGCTATGAACCGCAGCGGAATCACCATCAAGGACGTGTCCGTGCAGAACCTTGGCATCATCCCGGAGAGTTTCCGCAGGCTCGGCGTGATGGTCGAGCAGAGGGGCGACGACCTCATCGTCCCGGAGCAGGACAGCTATGTCATCGACTCCTTCATCGACGGTTCGATAATGACCGTCGCCGACGCTCCGTGGCCGGGACTTTCGCCTGACCTTCTGAGCGTCATGCTTGTCGTCGCGACACAGTGCAGAGGCAGCGTGCTGATCCACCAGAAGATGTTCGAGAGCAGATTGTTCTTCGTCGACAGGCTCATCGAGATGGGAGCGCAGATCATCCTCTGCGACCCACACAGGGCCGTCGTCATCGGCCACGACCACCGTTTCCGCCTGAAGGCTGCGAACATGCTTTCGCCGGACATCAGGGCCGGCATCGCCCTGCTGATCGCCGCGATGTCCGCCAAGGGAACGAGCGTGATCGGCAACATCGGCCAGATAGACAGAGGCTATGAGTCCATCGACGAGCGGCTCAACGCCCTCGGAGCGCATATTCAGAGACAATGAAAATTTCTTGGAAGCCCCGTAGGACATCTGTAGTTTTTTGCTAATTTTGTGGAAATTAAATTTATTTCATTATGGAACTTAAAGGAACAAAAACTGAAGCGAACCTGCGCGCCGCGTTTGCCGGAGAAAGCCAGGCCCACACTAAGTATTTATACTATTCCTCGAAGGCGATGAAGGACGGCTATGTCCAGATCGGCAAACTGTTCGAGGAGACCGCCAAGAACGAGAAGGAACACGCCAAGATCTGGTTCAAGCTTCTGCACAACGGCGAGGTGCCTTCGACCGAGGTCAATCTGGCAGACGCCGCCGCCGGCGAGAACTACGAGTGGACCGATATGTACGCCGAGTTCGCCGCCACCGCCAAGGAAGAGGGCTTCAACGAGATAGCCTTCCTTTTCGAGAAGGTGGGAGCCATCGAGAAGACCCACGAGGAGCGTTACAGGAAACTGCTCGCCAACATCGAGGGCGGAGTCGTCTTCTCACGCGACGAGGATATGATCTGGGAATGCTCCAACTGCGGCCACATCGTGGTCGGTAAGAAAGCGCCGGAGATCTGCCCTGTCTGCAAGCATCCGAAGAGCTATTTCCAGGTAAAGGCCGAAAATTATTAACATTTTATAAAACAACTTACAGTAATGAGCAATAAGCTTTTGTTTGCGGCGGCCCTTGTAGCCGCGATGCCGTTCGCCGCTTCGGCACAGCCAAGACCGGCCCAGCCGGAACCGGAGTACAAATTCACGGTAGTCAAGGAGAACCCGATCACCCCTGTCAAGAACCAGTACCGTTCAGGCACCTGCTGGTGCTTCTCGACCCTCGGATTCGTCGAGTCCGAGATAATCAGGATCAACAACATCAAGGACACCACCGCCTATCCGGACCTTTCCGAGATGTTCGTGGTTTCCCACTCCTACAAGGACAGGGCTGTGAAATATGTCCGCACGGACGGCAACATCAACTTCGCCGCCGGTTCAGAGGCCGATGACGTCCTCCACGTGATCGAGGACTACGGCATCGTTCCTCAGGAAGCCATGCCGGGTCTCCAGGCTCTTCCTGTCCACGGTGAACTTGACGCGACAACAAAGGCTTATGTCCAGGCCATCGCCAAGAATCCTAACAAGACCCTCTCCTCCAACTGGAAGAAGGGCTTCGACGCCGTCGTTGACACCTATCTCGGCGAGACCCCGGAGTCTTTCGAGTACAACGGAAAGACCTACACTCCAGCATCCTACAGGGATGAGCTCGGTTTCGTCCCTTCAGACTATGTGACCCTCACTTCGTTCACCCACCATCCTTTCTACACATCGTTCATCATGGAACTCTCCGACAACTGGAGATGGGATTCTGCCTACAACATCCCTCTCGACGAGTTCATGGAGGTGATCTACAACGCTGTCGACAAGGGCTACACCCTGGCCTGGGGTTCTGACGTGAGCGAGAAAGGTTTCACAAGAAACGGTATCGGTGTGCTTCTTGACGATGTCAAGTCCACCGCAGGTTCCGACCAGGAGCGCTGGGTAGGCAAGGCCGGCGAGAAGAAGGAGGTCATGGCCGCTCTTCCTAAGGAGGCTTCCGTCACACAGGAGTCCCGTCAGGAAGGTTTCGACAACAAGACCACGACCGACGACCACGGTATGCAGATCTTCGGAGTCGCCACCGACCAGAACGGCACCAAGTACTTCATGGTCAAGAACTCCTGGGGAACTTCCAGCAAGTACGGCGGCATCTGGTACTGCTCCGATTCTTTCGTAAGGGCCAAGACGATGGATGTCCTTGTCCACAAGGACGCCCTCTCGAAGGACCTCAAGAAGAAGCTTGGCATCAAATAGCCGATGCGCATAGTCAAGCATATTCCTAACACGATTACCTCCATGAACCTCCTCTGCGGAGTTCTGGGGGTGATCGTTTCTTTGAACGGCAGGATCGAGCTGGCTTTTCTGCTGATGATTCTAGCCGCTGTGTTCGACTTCTGCGACGGCCTCGCCGCAAGGCTTCTGAAGGCATATTCAGACATCGGGAAGGAATTGGATTCGCTGGCTGACGACGTCAGTTTCGGGGTGCTGCCCGCCGTGATGCTGTTCATGGTCTGCACCACGCAGGTCACTGTCCTGCGCTACGTCCCTCTTCTCATCGCAGCTTTCTCGGCGCTCAGGCTCGCCAAGTTCAACCTCGACGAGAGACAGCACAGCAGTTTCATAGGGCTTCCGACTCCGGCCTGCGCGATGATATGCGGCTCGCTGGCCACCCTTGTGACCCACGATCCTGACGGAATTCTGGCACAGTGGTGTTCCGGGCCGGTCTTCATTCCAGTGCTGAGCCTCGTCCTGTGCTATCTTCTTGTGAGCGAGATTCCGATGTTCTCGATGAAATTCGGAACCGGCGACAAAGCCTCGAAGTGGGAGATGCTCAAGAGGATTTCCTTCCTCGCCGTCGTGATCCTGGCCGTCATCGTCGTCATCGTCATGCGTCTGCACTGGTCCTATGTGTTCTTCACGGCCTTTGTGGGCTATGTGACCATCAATTTCATATTTGACGGTCAGTCTTGAAGTTGACAGATCGATGCACACTATACTTTATGTCCACGGAATGGGCGGCGGCGGAGACAGCCGCATCCCTTCCATATTGAAAGAGAATCTTGGTCCGGAGTACAATGTTGTAATCCGGACTTATGATTTTGACCCCGAAGTGGCCGCAGAGCAGCTTGCCTCTTGGGCGGAGGAGGTGCGGCCTGACCTGGTGATAGGAGAGAGCATGGGAGCGACGCACGCCATCGCGCTCAGAGGCTACCCTCATCTTTTCGTCTCGCCGTCTCTGAACGCCCCCCGTTTCTTCATCTCCCTGTCATGGCTGACCCTGATTCCGGGGATGGCCGCCCTATTCGACAGGATCTACCGTCCCCGCCCGGGCGACCGCCAGAAAATCCATTTCACCCGCAGGGTGCTTCTGAAGTGGAAGCCGGTCTACGCCGATGCGATGAGGAACACCACCGCGGCCGGCAGCGGCGACTATTTCCACGCCTTCTTCGGCACCCGCGACCATTACCGCCGCAGCGGGGTGGTTTCCATCCGGGCGTGGCGGCGGCTCTTCGGCGACGGCACCTGGACCGTCTACGACGGCACTCATTTCATGGAGAATGAATATGTCGTCTCACTCCTCATCCCGAAAATCCGCAAGGTTCTGGAAGGCCCGTCCGGGGACTGAAAAATCTATCTCCAGGGCATTCCGAATTTCATGGAGAATGAATATGTCGTCTCACTTCTCATCCCGAAAATCCGCAAGCTTCTGGAAGGCCCGTCCGGCGACTGAAAAATCTATCTCCATTCCGATGTCCCAATGAATGGCGTTCTAAGGGGTTGTCTTGTCTTTTGGGAGGTTGAACTCATTCAGAATCAGGTCGTATGCTTGAGGGGAATCCGATGGCATCCACCCCCTTATTGGATATAGTTCTGTGATCAAGCAGGTTGACCCCTTTGATGAGGTGACGGCATCGTTATCCCGCATATCCACGCCCGTCACGCCATTCGGCACGCGTGACCGCATCACTTTCGGCCTTATCCGCGCCCGTCACGCACAGCACTATGAGTGAAGGGATCGATTCCGTCCCTAAACGCTCCCGTCACGCTCCAACAGGCAGACCGTGGCAGACAACCAATTGAGAATCAGTTAAAAGAGCAAAGGTCTGGTCGTGATATCACGACCAGACCTTTGCCCATCTTCCACAGTGTCAGCCACTTATCCGCCACGCACTTCTCTCCGGCCAATCCGCCGGCAATGCTTTTGAACCCGGCCTGGGCGCTCCGCCGACAGAATTGCAAGCAGAAACAATCAGCACGGCATTTCTTGCAAATCTGTTTTCGGGGAAATGACGGAATATGCCCTGTGGCCTCATGGTAGTGGGTGGTTCGCCGAAACTGCCGGAACAGATTTACAACTACATAGCACATGAACGGCTTTCCGTGCAATTCCGCTGTAGGCCAGAGACCGAATATGCCAGGA
>CAVJKE010000085.1:0-7585 GCA_963649695.1 bacterium | reverse complement strand
GCAGGATATTCATAAAAGTCATCCTTCCGCTGCGGCTGGAATGGGAGCCCTTCTACTTCGTGGAGGGGTGGTCGCCGCGCGTAGGCGACAGGGTGGCGGTGGATTTCGCCGGAAAGGAGTACACAGCCGTGGTCAGCGACGCCGACGCCGGACGGGAAGCCGAGCAGACCGGCATAGCGGCGAAGGCCAAGAAGGCCGGCCGTACCGCCGACGGGCTGGAGCCTGTCAGTCTGGAAGAGATCGCCCTCTGGAGGAAGATTTCCGACTATTATCTCTGTACCGTCGGAGAGGTCTACAAGGCGGCCTACCCTGCCGGAAAGGTGAGCGAGGAGGCCGTGGAGGCCAGACGGGAGGAGCGGAGGAAAGAGCGGGAGGCCAAGGCCGCGGCCAGGCTCGAGGAGAAGGTGGAGAAGCTGCTCGGACGGATAGCGAAGAAAGAGGAACAGGCAACCAAGGCGAAGAAAGCCGAGACCAGAGAACGGTATCTGGCCGAAAAAGAAGCCCTTGAGAAAGAACTCGAGGCGCTCCGCTCTTCCACCGCGACGAATCCCGGGGTGGCGACCGAAGGACAGCCCGGAGAGGCGGCCGAAGGACAGCCCGGAGAGGCGGCCGAAGGACAGCCCGGAGAGGCGGCAGGAAAAGAAATCACACTCTCAGCCGCGCAGGAAACGGCATATTCAGAAATCAAAAAGATTTTCGCCGCCGGGAAGCCCGCGCTCCTGCACGGGGTGACGGGGTCCGGGAAGACGGAGATCTACCTCAAGCTGGCGCAGGAGACCCTCGGCAGCGGGAGGAACGTGCTTTACCTTGTGCCGGAGATAGCGCTAAGCAGGCAGCTGGAGGACAGGCTCGAAGAGGTGTTCCCGCGGCAGCTGATGGTGTTCCATTCCGGCGAGACCATGGCGAGCAGACGGGCGACAGCCTCCGAGGCGAGGAAAAGCGGCGCAGGCTACATCATCCTCGGCACCCGCAGCGCCATATTCCTGCCACACAAGGACCTGGGGCTTGTCGTGATCGACGAGGAGCAGGACCCGTCCTACAAGCAGGACTCCCCCGCCCCGAGGTACAACGGCCGCGAAAGCGCCATAATGCTCGCGTCCATATTCAAGGCCGATGTGGTGCTTGGTTCCGCAACGCCGTCGCTCGAATCGCTCTACAACTGCGGGGCCGGCCGCTACGGACTCGCGAGACTCGACAAACGCTACTACGAGGCCGCCGACTCGGACATCGAGGTCATCGACACCATCGCAGAACGCCGCAAGAACGGGATGGTCGGGAATTTTTCCCGCAAACTGATCGAACACATCCGCAGATGCCTCGACGCCGGCAGCCAGGTGATGATACTCCGGGAGAAGAGAGCCTTCGCCTCCGCCGTGCAGTGCCAGGAATGCGGCGACATCCCGAAATGCAGCCGCTGCGACGCGACGCTCAGCCTCCACCACCGCGCGGACGGGAGCCCGAAACTCGTCTGCCACTACTGCGGCAGGGTGTATGAATATTCAGGAATATGCAGCCGTTGTTCGGGTGCGATGCGTCCGCTGGGGGCTGGTACGCAGAAGATCGAGGAGGAGGCCGCCGCGCTTTTCCCGCAGGCCAGGATAGCCCGGCTGGACAGCGATTCGGCTCAGAGCCGGGGCTATGAGACCGATGTGATCCGGCGGTTTTCCGAAGGCGGAATCGACATTCTCATCGGCACGAGGATGGTCGCCAAAGGCTTCGATTTCAGCGGTCTGAGCCTAGTGGCCGTGCTGCAGGCCGACTCGATTCTGAGCCAACAGGACTACAAGGCCGACGAGCGGGGTCTCCAGCTTCTCGAGCAGTTCAGGGGCCGCTGCGGGCGGCGTGGCACAAAGGGGCTGTTCGTCATCCAGACCTCGCAGCCGGAACATCCTGTCTACCAAAGCATTGAAGGCAGAGTAGACTCCGACGGCACCACGGCCAGGCTACTCGCCGAACGGAAACTCTTCGGCTATCCGCCATATTCCCGTGTGGTCGTGGTCATCATCAAGGACTACAATCTGTCCCGGATAGAACTCCTCTCGCAGGCCCTGGCGCAGGAACTCTCCAAGGTTCTGGCCGGAGGCGCCGCCGCAGGGATTCCGGCGGCTCCGGGGGTTACGGCGGCTACCGGAGTCACGGCGCAGGGCTGCGGCCTCGTCCCGGCTGCGGCGGCCAGGGTGAGCATCATAGGCCCATATTCACCGGCCGTGGATAAAATTTCAAACCAGAACATCCGTCTGATCCGCATTCTTCTGCCCAAGAACCGCTCGCTGAAAAGCAACAAGGCCGCGCTGGCAGCCGCCATCGCGAAGTTCGAGAAAGACCGCAGGTACACAGGACACATCGCTCTTGACGTCGACCCAGCGTGACAGCCCCGCAGCCAGCCCCCGGGCGGCAGACCCTTCTTTCCCTTTGAAACCACCCCGGCGTGACAGACCACGCTTTCCCATTGACACCGGCCACGCCTGGCAGACCCGCCCCCTCGCGGCACAGCTGAAGCCTTGACTTCCAACACATCACACGACCGCCCGCGGGCCGCTCGGAGGCCCTTGTTGATAACTTCATGCAAGACATTTTCCGTAGTTCGGAAATTTTCAGTAACTTTGAAATTTGAACATTGTCCCCGCACCCGGACGGAAGTCAGAACCATCTGAAAGACCGCCGGGACAGGGTGGCAGCAAAAATGAAAAAATCTCCAAGAACATGGGAAAAGTCATAGCGATAGCCAACCAGAAGGGCGGCGTAGGGAAAACCACCACGGCCATCAATCTCGCCGCGTCACTCGCGGTGCTGGAGAAGAAAGTCCTCATCATCGATGCCGACCCCCAGGCCAACACGACCTCCGGGCTGAACTTCTCGCCGGACAACGACGAGAAGAGGACCATCTACGAGGTGATGATCGGAAGCCTGGACATCCAGGACGCACTCATCCAGACGGAGATTCCTGACCTTCAGATGATTCCGTCGCACATCAACCTTGTCGGAGCCGAGATCGAGATGATCGATGTCGAGGACAGGGAACTGATCCTGAAGAAGAGGCTCGCCCCGGTCCGCGGCGACTATGACTACATCATCATCGACTGCTCCCCTTCCCTGGGCCTGATCACGATCAACGCCCTGGCCGCGGCAGATTCAGTGATGATCCCGGTGCAGCCGGAGTTCTTCGCCCTCGAAGGTCTCGGCAAACTGCTCCAGACCATCCGCCTCGTGCAGAACGGAGTCAATCCGGACCTGACCATCGAAGGCTTCGTGGTGACGATGTTCGACGGCAGGACGAAGGTCCACGCGCAGGTTCTCAGCGAACTGAAGGAGCATTTCCAGGACATGGTGTTCAACACGGTGATCCAGAGAAGCATCCGTCTCAGCGAAGCGCCTTCGCACGGCAAGCCGATCATCCTCTACGACGTGGTGAGCAACGGCACGACCAACTACATGAACCTCGCCAAGGAAGTCCTTGAAAAGAACGAGAAATGAGCAACAAACAGGAAAACAGACTTGGGAAGGGCCTCGGAGCCCTTCTGGGAGACATCCAGACAGTCAGACCGGAAAGAAAGCCGGTCGGCTACATAAACAAGGAGATCGCCGGGGCGAAACCGGTGCAGGACTACGGTGACGTGCTGCGCATCCCGGCGGAACTCATAGACCCGAACCCGTACCAGCCGCGTATGGATTTCGACGGCGAAGCCCTCCAGGAGCTGTCCGAATCCATCAAGACTTTCGGACTCATCCAGCCGATCTCCGTCCGCAAACTGAAGAACGGACGCTACCAGATCATCAGCGGCGAACGCAGGTTCAAGGCCTGCGGCCTCGCCGGAATGGACATCATACCGGCCTACATCCGCACGGCCGACGACCAGGGGATGCTCGAGATGGCCATCGTGGAGAACATCCAGCGCCAGGACCTCGACCCGATCGAGATCGCGATGAGTTACCAGAGGCTGATGGACGAGTGCGACCTGACCCAGGAGATGATGGCGAAGCGGGTGGGCAAGAAACGCGCCTCGGTGGCGAACTACCTCAGGCTTCTCAAACTCCCGACCAAGATCCAGCACGACCTCAAGGCCGGACTTCTCACCACAGGCCACGCCAAGGTCCTGCTCGGAGTGGAAGACACAGAGGCCCAGGAACTTCTCTGCGACCTTGTCATCAAGGACGGTCTCTCGGTGCGCCAGCTGGAGGACAAGGTGAAGAAACTCACCAAAGAGGCCGCCGGCGGCAAGACTCCTGCCGCGCAGGAACTTCCGGACGACTACTACAAGGTCCTCGAACACATAGGCAAGTTTTTTGATAACAGCATAAGCCTCAAGCGTTCGGCCACCGGCAAAGGAACGATGACGATCAAGTTCAACTCTGACGAAGAGGTCAGAGCGTTCCTCAAAGCCCTGGAAGAAGCCGACATCTAGACAAGTGATGAAGAGTTTGATTCTCAAGACAGTTCTGGTGCTGGTCGTTCTGACCGCGGCGATGCAAGGCGCGCGGGCGCAGTTCCGCGAGCAGGCGTTCAACCAGACCTACAACAACCAGAGCGACTCCACCGCCGCCAAGGACTCCGTAGACAAGATGTGGTCTTTCAGGGAGTTCTTCCGGGGCGTGAGCCACAAGGACTCCACGATGAGGATCGGAACGATGTTCGGCGGCTCGACTGTGTTCATCGGGGCCGAGCAGATACACAACAGGCAGTACTGGAAACTTCCTGTCATCTACGGCGGACTCGGGGCCACTGTCGGACTCGGAATCCACTACAGGCATCAGTACAACACTTCCCTGGACGCCTACAACGCGGCCTTCGCCCTCGACCCGGAGACCGAGCTGACGGTCGACACCCATGCCAAAGACATGTCGAACTACATGTTCGCCGGAGCGGCCCTGATCTACTGGGGGACGCTGATGGACGGAGTGGTCAACTTCAAGCGGGACGTCAAGCACCAGCCGGGCAAGGCGACCATCTACTCGATCCTGATGCCGGGCCTCGGCCAGGCCTACAACGGAGAGTACTGGAAGATCCCGGTGTACTGGGGCATGATAGTCGGCTCCTGCCACTACTACTCCACATTCAACAAGAGTTACAAGAGATTCAAGAGGATACACAACGAAGCGACCAGCACGGAGGTGGAATACAAAGGCACCATCACTGCCGAAAGGGCGCTCTACTTCCGCAACCTCTACCGCCGCTACAGGGACTACTCCGTCGTCGCCATAGCCGGCAGCTACCTTATCCAGATAATCGACGCCAACGTCTTCGCCTACATGCAGGACTTCGAAGTGAACGATGACCTGACGATGCGCGTCGCCCCCACCGTCATAACCCCCGACGCGGACTGCCTTCCTTTCAATGAATATGCGGTTGTGACCTCCAGCCGGACGGTCCCGGGAATGTCATTCGGCCAGGGTGCGTTCGGAGACAGGGCTATAGGGCTGAAGGTGGGATTCACGTTTTAAAGCACTGAAATGAAAAAGATCACACACGCTGTCATATTCATAACAACCGTCCTGGTCCTTCTGCAGCCGCTGGACGCCGCGGGTCAGGTTTCCCGCAAGAGACTCCAGCAGGAGAACCGCCAGCTTCAGAGCCAGGTGGACTCGCTCAGGAAGGAACTCGCGAAGGCCCGCCGTGAAAGCGTCGAGAAAGACAGCATAGCCAATGAGATGATCGGGATCTACGAGGAGAACCGCTTCCGGACAGCGGCCGGACTCAATCCTGAGGACTACAACCAGGATGTCACCGACAGCCTGCTGAACATCTGGTACCTGCACCGCCAGACAAGGAACAACGGCGAAGGCGACTACGACATGGACAGCATCCGTTTCACATCCAACGTGCCGGACAACGTGCTGAAGGAAAGGCTGGCGAAGATGAATTCGTTCATCACACTCCCCTACAACGAGAACGTCCGCAACTACATGATCCTCTACTCCGAGAAGATGCCGACCAAGATGAGCCAGATCCTCGGCCTGTGCCAGTACTATATGCCTATCTTCGAGGAGACTTTCAGCAAGTACAACCTGCCGGAGGAGCTGAAGTACATGGCCATCATCGAATCGGCCCTCAACCCTGTGGCCGTTTCAAGGGCCGGTGCCAAGGGAATGTGGCAGTTCATGTACCGGACGGCAATCAGTTACGGCCTGGAGATCAATTCGTTCGTGGACGAGAGGCTTGACCCGTTCAAATCAGCCGACGCCGCGGCGAGGTATCTCATCGACTCCTACAACATCTTCGGGGACTGGAATCTTGCCATCTCGTCGTACAACTGCGGGGCCGGCAACATCAACAAGGCCATCCGCCGCAACGGAGGCAGCAGGGATTTCTGGTCAGTGTACAATTATCTTCCGAGAGAGACGAGAGGCTATGTGCCGGCGTTCGTCGGAGCTATGTACGCGATCCGCTACAGCAAAGAGTACGGCCTGAATCCCGCGCCTATACAGATGCCGGCGCAGCTTGACACCTTCGAGATACGGAAAAACCTGCATTTCAAGCAGATAAGCGAGCTGGTCGGCATCTCCGTCGATGAACTCCGCAACCTCAACCCCCAGTACATCAACGACATCATCCCAGGAGACAGCAAGACCTACGTCCTGCGTATTCCCTACAACTACACCAACGATTTCATCGCCAACGAGGATTCCCTCTACACCTACAAGGCCGCTGAATATCTGAACCCTCAGACCCTCGCCAGCACGGCGAAGACGGCAAGTTCCTCAAGCGGGAGCGGGCCTATAATCTACAAGGTCAAGAAAGGAGACTCGCTGGGCAAGATAGCCGCCCGCTACAAAGTGACGGTCAGCCAGCTGAAGAACTGGAACCACCTGAGGAGCAGCACGATCAGCATCGGGCAGAAGATCCGTGTCTACAAAGGCGGAGCGCCTGTGTCATCTGCTTCCAAAGCCACATCGGACGCCGCGAAAGCGGCATCCAGCGTCGCCAGGACTTCGTCCAATGACTCGATGGACTACACGGTCTACACGGTCAAAGCCGGAGACACTCTCAGCGGCATAGCCAAGGCTTACCCAGGAATGACAGCCGAGAAGATCATGAAATTCAACGGCATAGGTTCCAACATCAAGCCAGGGATGAAGATCCGTATTCCTAAGAGATAGCCCCTACCGGGAACTGAGTCCACATATCCATAAATAAAGGTCTTTAATATGCCGGATAAAGTCACAAGCGCGGCAGGGAACGCCGCTCCGACCGGGGCGGAAAGCGCTTCGAGGCCGAAAACGGCAGAAACAAAGCCGAAAAAGCCGGCCGCCGCGACGAGGAAAACCGTATCCGCTGCGAAGAAGACCACATCTACGCCGAAGAAGACCGCATCCTCGGCGAGGAAGACCGCATCAGCGATGAAGAACAGGAAAGGCCGCGGACGCAAGCCCCGCAAAATCAATCTCGGAACGTGGGCGGCCATAGGGATAGCGGCCGCCGTGGTGGTCGGGCTGCTGCTGGTCTTCTTCCCGTGGCGGGGCTTGAAAGAATTCGAGGCGGAGGCGGGCATCCCGCAGGTCGGGGCGAGGGTTCCGAAAGGCGAATGGCAGTACGGCATCGACATCTCCCACCACAACGGAGGCCGGATCGTATGGGACTCCCTCTACG
>CAVJKE010000084.1:0-7606 GCA_963649695.1 bacterium | reverse complement strand
GTGTTGTATCTTTTGCCTTCCGGAAAGTCAAACATAACCGCAAAGTTAGCAAACCTCCGGCAATAACCGCATCATCTTTGCCATATCCGCCCCCCGTCATGAGCCAACCAAAATCAGGGAAGGACAGTCATACGAAGTAGAATAAATGGAATAAAAACGAAATCTTTGCGTTTTCTTATGTAAATATCAGGATTCCAGAAAAAGTTGTATATTTGCGTAAAAACCACACACTATGTTAGGAGCAATAACCGGGGACACAATAGGCTCAGCCTATGAATTCCACAACACCAAAGACTACAATTTCACTCTATTCAAAAGCAACAGCGCCTACACCGACGACAGCGTCATGACTATGGCCGTCGCCTGTTGGCTGCTCAATGACAAGGAACACAGCTACCAAGGGCTGGAAGACATCATGGTCAGGTTCGGCAATGACTGCCCCTGCCCTATGGGCGGCTACGGCGGCGGCTTCCACAGATGGCTGTTCAGCCCGACATGGCTGAGGTCGTACAACGACATCCACGGCAGACTTCCCTACGAATCCCGGACGGGACGGCATCCGTACGGTTCCTGGGGCAACGGTTCAGCTATGCGTGCAAGCGCGTTGGGCTGGTTCTTCGACACTCTGGAGGAGACAGAGCGCGTGGCCGCCATCTCGGCCAACATCACCCACAACCATCCGGAGGGTGTCAAGGGTGCCCAGGCGACGGCAGCCGCTGTCTGGATGGCACGAAGCGGCAAGACCAAGGAGGAGATCCGTGAATATATTGAGAAGACCTACGGCTACGACCTGCACAAGACCTATGATTACTGGCATCCCATCTACAGATGGGATTCAAGCTGCCAGGGTACTGTTCCGCAGGCCATCATAGCGTTCCTCGATTCGGAGAACTTCGAGGATGCGATGCGCAAAGCCGTGTCTCTCGGCGGCGACAGCGACACCCTCGCCTGCATCACGGGCGGAATAGCGGAAGCGTTCTACAAAGACATCCCGGCCGAGATGATCGAGCGGGTCAGGCAGCCTTTCCCGGCCATATTCAAGGAAACTCTCAAGGGGGTCTGCGAAAAGACTGCATACGGGGAGATGCCGCACACGAAACTCGCGCTGCTTTAGGAGCAGCGGCCGCATCGTGGCCGGCCTGACGGTAGAACGTGCCTGTGCGTCGGCGGCCGGCGTGGCAATGCGGCAGTGCGGTCGACGTGGCAGGTCGGTCGGCGTGGCTGCGTGGCTGCGTGACGGCGTGGCAATGCGGCAGTGCGGTCGGCGTGGCTGTATGGCTGCGTGGTCGACGTGGCAGGACGGTCGGCGTGACAGGTCGGTCGGCGTGGCAGGTCGGTCGGCGTGGCAGCGTGGCAGATAAGCACCTGATAGTAAGGTAGATAAGCAAAGGTCTGGTCGTGATATTGCGACCAGACCTTTGCTGTTTTAATTGATTTCCAATCGGTTATCCGCCACGACTTTGAAGGCCTGAGGGGCTGGCCGATGTGCGTCTACAGCACACATCTACAGCACGATTATCCTTTCACGGTTGAATCTCGTGACTTCATCGCCACCGACATATTCATCAAGGACTTTCTTCTTCATTTCCTGAGGCGGCAGGTCTATGTATTTGGCGAAAGTCCCGCAGAAAAGCCCCATATTCTCAGCCATTTCCTCCTCATCCAGCACGGCGTCTCCCAGGCAGTACAGTTCTTCGCCGACCTCGCTTATGATCATGCCGGTATGCAGGCCCTTCCCGGCCTGGTACTTCCGGAAGAAAGCATCCGAGTGACACCAGATGGAGATTGTTTCCTTTTCCTTCAGGAGAGGAGCCTCCAACTTGGACACAATGTAATGGGTGAACTGGAAAAACACCTCTTCCCCGGAAGGAAGCGGCACCATCGAGCCTGCCATAAGCCCCTCGGAGGTACCGTGGCCGAGCAGCACGACCCTGTCGTGCTTTCCTATCTGCTCGGCAATATATTCCGGCGACGCGTCGAAGTCGCGGATCACGGTCCAGTCCCGGTTTTCATAAATGGCCTTCAGGCAGTCTGTGGAAGGGTCCGAAGGATGAATGACAAGCGTTGATTTTTGTTTTTTCATAGATTAAGGATTTCTTGCGTTCGCTAAACCTATATACTCCTCTTGTTCTGGATTCTTTCCGCAAATTTTGAATCTGCAGGGTAATCCGCAGCATCAAGATTCGCAGCGCTAATATGATGCTCAATATTCACACCGCTGAATATTTCAAGTAATATTCACGCGTTTATTGGAGCGATGACAAAATTTCGCAAAAAATGGCCCTATTTCGATTCTTTGCGAACTTTCTCATAGCAACGGTATACCTCTCTCATCTCAAAATCATCGCACGCATCATACATCATGTCCCACTTCCGCCTCGCCTCAGCTGAACCCTTAGACATCACTGAGGCTTCCACCAACCTTGCGGTCTTGTAGCCACTGTGGAACGGAACGCTCACACCATTGGTCATCGCCGAGAGTTCCTTGTACCAAGAGGCATCAGTGATCGTGACCGTGTCTATCTTGATGTTCATTGACGCAGCTTGCTCCGCCACCTTACGCCAGTCAATCTGATTACCGACTACATAGTCGCGGTAGGTGTAGCCGAGAGGATGAGGGTTGGCATCCGAGATAAGAAGGATGCTCCTTGTGGAATCTTCCCTCCAAGGGGTTTCATTGACGATTTTCTCAAGCACAAGCTCGTAAAACTCGTCTCCGTCGCCGCCGCAGGTGTTCTTGGCTTCCTTCACGAACTTGATGAGGGCGTTCTCATTGTCCGTCGGCATCACGCACTGATAGGCAATCCCGAACTTGACGGCACTCGGCATATCGCAATAGTCGCCGAAAGCAACCATTCCCAGACGCAGATCACCGTTGTCCTTGAAGAGTCTCGGGATGAGATCCGCTATCTCCTTGCGCACCGCATCTATGTATGCCGCCATCGAACCGGTTGTGTCAAAGGCGATCACCATATCGAGCTTGCCTATCTCCTTCGGAGTGACATAATCCATCGCGCCCTTCTTATCAGCATCCTTATCAGCATCCTTGCTGTCGTTATGAATTTCTATCGTCTCATCGATGACGACCTTTTTCTTTTTGAATATACCCATATTTTTAATAGTTGTTTAGTTTTGTTCCGGTTTCTCTTTCTTTACGACTGCAGTTTCTTCTGGCCGCCGGCCATATTGGCGAACTTCATGGCCACGTCTTCAACGTTGGCCGAGCCGTTCTGCTCTTCAGGGCCGCACTCGTCCGGATGCTCCTGCGCCATTATCTTCCAGTACTCCTCGTTAAGCATGCGATCGGCGTCGCGCAGCACGGAGATATAGAAGTTGAAGTTTTCCCGGAAGCTTCCGAGAGTTCTGTCAGCGGTCACGATGTAGGAGGCATAGGTCTTGTTCTCGGGATCGACGTTCGTCTTCACCATCACCAGCCCTTCCGTGACCGCCATCGCAGCCCTGGCCAGCACATCCCAGTGGATGGTGGCCCCATCGCCGAGATTCCACCCTTTGCGGACTATCACCTGCTCAGGAAGACGCCGACAATCTATGCCGAGCCTCTCCTCGCCCAGGTCAAAGGTGATATATGCGCCCCCTTCGGAGATT
This sequence comes from bacterium, assembly GCA_963649695.1. Classification (GTDB taxonomy): domain Bacteria; phylum Bacteroidota; class Bacteroidia; order Bacteroidales; family UBA932; genus Cryptobacteroides. The sequence continues at coordinate 4,000 of CAVJKE010000084.1, read as the reverse complement.
TCAACCTTCGGGGTTTTCTCCTTGCGGAGGAAATCCGCCAGGGTCTCGTGGTCGAGGCGCTTCATATAGTTTCCGTCCACGGCATCCCTGCGGGCGAGTTCCTCCTTCAGGCCGGATGTCTCCTTCATCTGGTCGAGGAACATCTTCTCATACTTTTCAGCTCCCTTCCTGTCCTGGAAGAACAGCGCCGCGAAGACCGCGGCCGCGGCGGCAAGCACCGCGATGATGATTGTAACCATATTCATAACTTAACTTTCGTTTGTAGCAAAGTAACTGTGGCAAAGCACCTTATCTCTCGTTCATAGGGCATTGCCTATGAATATCAGTCCTTACACCGTTTGACACTTTCATTTTAAAACTTGAGTCCACTAATCTTATATACTCCTCTTGTCCTGAATTCTTTCCGCAAATTTTGAATACGCAGAGTAATCAGCCACATCAAAATTTGTTGCGCAAATATAATGCGTAATATTTACACTACCAAATATTTTGAGTAATATTTACACGTTCATTGGAGCGGCGACAGAAATACGTAAAAACGGGCCACGATTTTACGCTTTCCTGAGTTTGATTAGACAATTCAGGGACAGGGCCCAACCTGACCGGTAAACACGGAACGGATAGCCGTGCCGGGGCTTCAGCCGCGACTTATCGCCGAGAATATCGGAAATTTGATGACAGGAAAGTTCACCGCTGCCAACTCAAGGTGGCCGGCTTCTACTTGCCGGCGAGGATGTCGGAGAGCTTGATGGCCTGGAAGAGGATCTGGGCGGTGCTGCCTTCGTAGACGATGCCGAGGGTGTCGTCGTCGATCATCGTCATGCAGGAATATCCCCAACCCTTCTCCTCGTCGATCAACAATGAATATGGCCAGGTGACTCCTCCGTCCTTGCTGGCGCGGATGGTGAAATTCACCCTGTCCTTCGTGTTCGTGGTGGACGGATTGGCGAACAGGAGAAGGCCCTGAGGCTTGACTGCCAGCAGACTGGCCTGGCACTGAGGCTCGACCAGAGTGTTGTTGGACTCGTGGACCTTCCAGGTCTTGCCGAGGTCCTCGGTCACATAGACCTTGCGGGTCTTCTCGGCGTTTCTGTAATTGCGCATATTCAGAAGAAGGACTCCCGGTGCGATCTCCGCCACCTGATCCTCGCAGACGTGGTCGACCGCCAGGGAGGAAACCTGCCAGGTGTCGCCGCCGTCCTTGCTGTAGATGATGGCGTCGGAAGCGTTGTCGTGCGATGACCAGACCTGGACAGGGACGACGAGGGTGCCGTCGGACATGGTGATTCCGCGGCCCGGGCCTTGGAATATCTGGGCGCACTCCGGATCCTTCACCTGCTCGGTGATGTTGACAGGGGCTTCCCAGCTGCGGCCGCAGTCACGGCTTCTCACCATCACCAGCTGCGGCACGTCGATCGGGTCGAAACCCTTCGTGGAGGTGGTAGTCGCCGTCTGCCCCTTCAGGCCGTGCGCCCAAAGAGCGAAAATGAATATGTCGCCGGACTTCTCGTCCACAAGAATGCACGGATCTCCGGTCCCGTTCTGGGCGCGCGGAAGCCCGCCATATTCACCCATATCCATCGCGACCTGCATCTTGCTCCAGGTCTTTCCGCCGTCGGAACTTCTCTGCACGCCGACATCGATGTCGCTCTGCAGGTCCATGCTTGAATCCCAGCGGATGTCGTAGGCGGCGACAAGGTCACCGTTCTTGGCTGTCGCCAAGGCAGGAATCCTGAAGGTGTCGATTCCGTCGTCACCGTGGTTGCGGAGAGCTATGGCGTAGCGCCTGCCGGCTGACGGGCCGGTCTCGGAGATGTCCACGGACTCTCCGTCCAGTTTCATCGAGGAGACCTTGACGGAGAAGGTGTCGGCAAGGTCCACTTTGGAGGATGCGACGGAGACGCTCACATAGAACAGGTTGTCTCCCTTGACGAGAGGCCTGTCGAAGGACAGGGTCACCTTGCCGTCCTTGTCCGGCCTGGAGCTGTCCAGATCGGTGACATAACGGGGATCGCACCAGGCGGAATGGCCGCTGCCCCACTGCCGGAACTGAGCCCACATCACGATCGAGCCGGACCTGGTGTAGAGGCACGGGACGGTGCCGGTGGAGACCAGACGGACATCTTTCACGGCGGCGCGTGGGATGCCTTCGATGGAGACTTCGACCTCGCCGGAGGCCTGCCTTGCGGATTCGCTCGGAATCACGATTTCGGAGACGATGTTGTGGTCCCTGTCGAGGACGACGGGAATCCTTGGATTGTAGACGCTGACCAAGGATGAAACCAGCAGTGTAGACAGTAGTGAGAACATAAAAATGCGTTTATCTTGGCAAGATAGTGAATATTTCCGGATTTGCAAACCTGGGACAGGAACGGGAGCAGAACCGGGGCGACGGGCCGGGAAGAGGGAGTCGCAGGGGGTGTGTCGAGAAGAGGGAGTCGCAGGGGGTGTGTCGGGAAGAAGCCGGAAGTGTCGCAGGAGCAGAGTCCGGGAGAGCCACGGAAAAGGCTGCTGAAAGGGGGCTGGAGAGGATTCTGAAGAGGGGGCTGAAAATGCTGCTGAAAATGGGCTGGAGAGGGGCTGGAAGGGGGCGCGAAAATATTTGTGGAAAATTTTGGAAACTGGTGGAATAAAATGGAAAAATATTCCTAACTTTGTCACCAAGCGTGAAGAAGTAAACTTATGGTCACATTCATCGGAGAATATTCAGCGAAGATCGACGACAAAGGGAGAGTGGTTTTCCCTTCGCCGCTGAAGTCGCTGCTGCCGGAAGACGGTGACCAAAGGTTTGTGATCAAGAAAAATATCTTCGAGGATTGCCTCGAAATGTACACCTACGAGGAATGGGAACGCCAGTCCGGAGAGGTGAAGTCGAAACTGAATTTCTTTAATCGTGCTCACGCCGCTTTCTGGAGGGAGTATATGCGCAACCGCGCCGTCGTCGAACCTGACGCGAAACTCGGCCGCATCTCTATCCCTAAGAAGCTTCTGGGATCCATCGGTGTAACAAAAGAGATAGTCTTCTCGGGCAACGATTACAAGATCGAGATCTGGGCCAAGGAAAAATTCGAGGCCAGCGGTATCTCGAATGAAGAATTCTTGAACATCGCCGGACAGCTGTCTCAGGAGAGATAGGAGGCGACAAGGATGTCCGGATACCACACACCAGTGCTGCTTGACGAAAGCATCAGCGCTCTAATCACAAATCCATCAGGCACATACGCCGACGTCACATTCGGGGGCGGTGGTCACACCGCCGAACTTCTTTCACGCTTAAACGACGACGGTCACGTCATCGCCTTCGATCGTGACAGCGACGCTTTGGACAATAAAATCGACGACCCGCGTCTGACGATGGTCAGGGCCGATTTCCGTTTCATCCACAACTTCGTGCTGCTCACCGCCCGCGAGACCCCGGACCAGAGCCTTGCGGAAAAACTCAGCGGCGGGCTGGACGGCATCCTCGCCGACCTCGGAGTCTCCTCCCACCAGTTCGACACGGCGGAGAGGGGCTTCTCGTTCCGCTACGACGCGCCTCTGGACATGAGGATGAACCGCGAGGGAGGGAAAACGGCGGCCGATGTGGTCAATGAATATGCAAGCGAAGACCTTGAGCGGATCTTCCGGATCTACGGTGAGGTGGACAACGCCCGCAAGGTGGCCCAGCTGGTCGTCTCGGCGAGAGACAAAAACAGGATCGACACGACGGCGCAGCTGGACGAGGCCATCAAGGCAGCCCTTCCGAAATTCGCCGAGCACAAGTACCTCGCCAAGGTCTACCAGGCTCTGCGGATCGAGGTCAACCACGAGATGCGTTCCCTCGAGAAGTTTCTGGAGGGAGCGGCCGACGCTCTCCGGCCGGGAGGCAGGCTGGTGGTGATCACGTACCATTCCCTGGAGGACAGGATGGTCAAGAATTTCATCAAGTCCGGCAGGGCTGACGGCAAGGAGGAAAAGGACATATTCGGAAACGTCCACGCCCCACTGCATGCCGTAAACC
>CAVJKE010000083.1:0-7688 GCA_963649695.1 bacterium | reverse complement strand
AGCGTATGGGTTCGAGTCCCTTCACCCGCACAAAGCCCCTTCCCGGTCAGACGACCCGGAAGGTTTTTTGTTTCAACGCGTTCCTGCGAGTTCCGTCTCCTTTGCAGTCCACTCTTCCAGTGTGACGGGCATTGTCAATTTCCCGAAATTTATTATTTTTGTGAACAAAAATGTTAGCCCGTCCGCCGGGGAGGATGTTCTCCGGCCGAGGACAAATCAGCGAGAGGAAATGGACAGCCCTTTTTTGTACAACCGTTATGTAACCGGCCAGCATTTCATAGGCCGGAAAGAGGATTGCACGATTCTTGGCAACCTGCTGGCCCAGAACGAGAATGTCGTCATCTGGGAGCCGGTCGGCACTGGCAAGAAATCCCTTGTGCACCAGGTTTTCACCAGAATGAAAGTCTCCGGCCAGAGGTACGCGGTAGGGGAGACCACGGCTCTGGACATCCGCACCGGCGAAGCCTTCGTCAAAAGGCTGGGCGCCGCTGTGGTCAGGATGTTCGCCTCCACTCCGGACGGCTACGAGGCGATTGTCAAAAAACATCTTGACGGGACCCACTTCGTCTTCGACCGAAAGGCGTTCTCCGATTGCGACACGATCCTTTCCACGAACTGGGACCTGGACGACAATGACTTCAAGGCCGTCCTCAGACTGCCCTACATCCTTTCGGCCGAGAAAGGGGAGAAGACCTATGTCGTCATAGACGAGTTCCAGAACATAGACCTCGCCGACGACGGGGAAAAGATTTTCAAGCTGATGGAGGCTGTCATCGACGAGGCCAGGACCTCCGGGACGAAGACGTTCTCCTACATATTCATAGGCTCTCAGGTCAACGCGATGGCGGACATATTCCAGAAGCGCCATTTCTTCTACCGCAGGGCTACGAGGCTCGTCCTGAGCAAGGTCGACGAGAGGGAGATTGTCGAACACATCATCAAGGGCTTCCTCGCCACGGGAAAGGTGATAGACCGCGACCTCCTCAGCGGAGCCTGCCGCCTCTTTAAGTGCAACCTCTTCTACATCAATCATTTCACCTCAGTCTGCGACTCCCTTTCCAAGGGCTACATAATGGAGCCTGTGCTGCTTGAGGCGCTCGCCACCGTGCTGGCCGTCAACCGCGGCCGCTTCATCTCGGCGATGAACGACCTCACGACCTTCCAGGTCAGCCTGCTGAAGGCCGTCATCGACGGCTACTCCAAATTCAGCACGGCCGAGGTGATCAGGAAGTACTCCTTGAGTTCATCGGCCAACGTGCGCCGTCTGAAGGACGCTCTGATGAAAAAGGAAATCCTCACCTTCGTGGGGGAGGAAGGCCGCCCGGTCATCCTCGACCCTCTCTTTGAATATTGGCTCAGAAACTATTATTTCAAGAAAAAGCAGTAGCGGGCGCTTGAAACACTGATAGACAGGAATATGGAAAAGAAGAAGATAGCGATTCTCACCGGCGCGGGAGTGAGCGCCGAAAGCGGCCTCAGCACATTCAGGGGCAACAACGGACTCTGGGGCAAGTATGACCCTGAGGAAGTCGCGTCCATCCAGGGCTGGCGCCGCGACCCGGGCCTTGTGCTGGATTTCTACAATGATTTCCGCAAGACGCTGGCCGGGGCGAAGCCGAACGCGGCGCACTATGCCATAGCGGAACTCGAGAAGGAATATTCAGTGACCGTCATCACTCAGAACGTCGACAATCTGCACGAGAGGGCTGGGTCGACGAGGGTTCTCCACCTCCACGGCGAGGCGACAAAGGTGCGCCCCGAGGATGGTGAATATGACAGGACATATTCAGAGAAGGAGGTCATCGACATCGGCTACGGGCAGGTCCATCTGGGCGACAAGGCTCCGAACGGCAGCCAGCTCCGTCCGCACATCGTCTTTTTCGGCGAGGGCGTGCCGAACATCGAGAAGGCCATCGGCATCGTGGCCGCGGCTGACGTGATGCTGATCGTCGGCACCTCCCTCAATGTCTATCCCGCCGCGGGCCTTTACCGCTATGTCTCCAACGGAGTCCCGATCTACCTGATCGACCCCGAGGACGTGGCCGTCAGCGACCCTCGCATCACCCACATCCGCGAAGTGGCCACCAAGGGGATGGAGACCTTCGTGAATATGCTTGGGTCCAAGTGATTCTGCCTGATTCTGTGAAACTTCGGGCTGCGCATAGCGAAAATATTTTGCGGATTTGTGGAAAATGCCTATTTTTGCAGTCCGTTTTATGGTCGTGGAGCTCCAGAAGTCCCGTGAGGTTACGGGCGCTTGCGGCTGAAACTTAATAAGTTTTGTTTTTTTATGTACGCAATTGTAGACATTGCAGGACAGCAGTTCAAGGTTGAAGCCGGGAACGAAATCTTTGTAAACCGCCTCGCCGCGGCCAAGGATTCTTCAGTAGAGTTCGACAAAGTGCTGCTGGTTGACTCCGAAGGGCAGATCAAGCTCGGTAATCCTTATGTGAAGGGCGTTGTTGTCAAGGCCACTGTTCTCGACGACCAGGTAAAGGCTGACAAGGTGCTCGTGTTCAAGAAAATCCGTCGTAAGGGATTCCAGAAACTCAATGGCCACCGCCAGAAGCTTTCCAAGATCCGTATCGATGAAATCGCTTAATTTCTAAAGAGTAACAGATTATGGCACATAAGAAAGGACAATCAAGTTCAAAGAACGGCCGTGAGTCTCATTCCAAAAGGCTTGGACTCAAGAAATTCGGCGGTGAGGTCGTAAAGGCCGGCAACATCATCGTAAGGCAGAGGGGCACCGTCCACAACCCTGACAAGAATGTCGGAATGGGCAAGGACCACACTCTCTACGCTCTCGTTGACGGAACAGTGAAGTTCACAAAGAAGAGAGAGGACAAATCCTACGTCTCGGTTATCCCTTTTGAGAACTAAGACTCGGAGGATTCATAGATGAAAGAGGACAGGCTTCGAGTTATCGCGGCAGTCCTCTTTTTTCGTTTTGTTATCGGTTAATCTAGAAACTTACAATATTATGTTGACACTTAAGACGCTTCGCGACGATCCGCAGCACGTGATCGAGAAGCTTGCAGTCAAGAATTTTGATGCGAGGGCCATCGTGGAAAGAGTCCTCGAACTGGACACGAACAGAAGGGCTCTACAGACAGAGAGCGACGCCATCGTAGCCCAGCAGAAAGTCAAGGCCAACGAGATCGGAACCTTGATGAAGCAGGGAAAGAAGGCTGAGGCCGAGGAGGCCAAGAAAGAGGTGGCCGCCCTGAAGGCGAAATCCTCCGAGCTTCTGGCGAAGGCTGACGAGAACAACAAAGAGCTTGAGGCCCAGCTGGTTCTCCTTCCTAATATGCCTTGCGACCTCGTCATCCCTGGCAAGGGAGCCGAGGACAACCAGGTCGTCAAGATGGGCGGCCCTGAGGTCCATCTTCCTCAGAACGCTCTCCCTCACTGGGAACTTGCCAAAAAGTACGACATCATCGACTTCGACCTCGGCGTGAAACTCACCGGAGCCGGATTCCCTGTCTACAAGGGCAAGGGAGCGAAACTCCAGAGAGCCCTCATCAACTTCTTCCTCGACGAGAACACAGCCGCCGGCTACAAGGAGGTCGAGCCGCCGATAATGGTCAACGCCGCTTCCGGCTTCGGCACAGGCCAGCTTCCTGACAAGGAGGCCCAGATGTACTATGTCGGTCTGGATGACTTCTACCTCATCCCTACCGCCGAGGTGCCTGTCACCAACATATTCAGAGATGTGATCCTCGGCGACAACGACTTCCCGCAGAAGATGACAGCCTACACCCCTTGCTTCCGCCGCGAGGCCGGTTCCTACGGTAAGGACGTGCGCGGCCTGAACCGTCTGCACCAGTTCGACAAGGTCGAGATCGTGCGCATCGAGAAGCCTGAGAACTCCTACGCCGCCCTCGACGAGATGGTGGCCCACGTGGAGAGCCTCGTCAACAAACTCGGCCTCAAGTACAGGATCCTCCGCCTCTGCGGCGGTGACCTGAGCTTCACATCAGCGATCACCTACGACTTCGAACTCTGGTCCGCGGCCCAGGGCCGTTGGCTCGAGATCTCTTCAGTCTCCAACTTCGAGACCTACCAGGCCAACCGTCTGCACCTGCGCTACCGCGACGCCGACGGCAAGATGCAGCTCTGCCACACGCTGAACGGCAGCTCGCTGGCTCTTCCGCGTGTCGTGGCCGCCCTGCTCGAAGACAACGAGAAGGAAGACAGGATCGTCATCCCTGAGGTCCTCAGACCTTACACCGGATTTGATTACATCGACTAAATCCGCTTCCCCGGCGGCCCGCCCGGCTTCCGGAGCAAAGTTATGGACAAAAGAACGATCATAGGCATAGACCCCGGGACCAATCTGCTTGGTTTCGGGGTCATTGATGTCCTCGACGGGAAGCCCTCGTTCGTGGATATGGGCGTGCTGGACCTGCGGAAGGAGGCGGATGCATATTCAAAACTCCGCCAGATCTTCGACACGGTGAGCGAGGTGTGCAAGACCTACCACGGCACCGAGATGGCGCTGGAGTCACCTTTCTACGGCAAAAACGCGCAGGTGGTGCTGAAGCTCGGCCGCGCGCAGGGGGCAGCGATGCTCGCCGCTCTTGAATATGGCATCACATCCATTTCTGAATATGCTCCCCGTGAGGCCAAGCAGGCGATCACGGGCAACGGGGCCGCTTCCAAGGAACAGGTGAGCATGATGCTGCGCAAGACGCTTTCAGTGGACTTCAAGCCGGAGCATCTGGACGCCACCGACGCCCTCGCCATCGCTCTCTGCCATTACTACACGACATCTTCCCCGCTGGCCGCCAAGAAAAGCGGCTCGGGCTGGGAGAGTTTCATAAAAGCCCATCCGGAGAGGGTTAAATAGAGATTTTTTTGACTCCGGATTAAACCGTAGGCTTACGGTTCTGTCAAATTTGTGTTTGACTTACCGGCCGGGACGGCTGATAAGCGTTGACAGCAGTTTTGTTAGATTAGTAGCTGTATGAATTTCAAGAAATTAATCACTTTCCTCGCCGGCGTCCTGTCGGCAGCGGTGCTTGCGTTCGCCCAGTCTTCGGGCTCGCTCACCCTTGTGCTGACAGACTCCTCCAACGGAGAACCTGTCGGTTTCGCCACGGTCTCCCTCACCAAGCAGGGTGCTTCAAAGGCCTACAAATACGCCTTGAGCAATGACAAGGGCAAGGCCGTCATCGAGAAGGTCGCTTCCGGCAAGTACACCGTCAAGGCCGAGCTTATGGGCTACAAGCCTCTGGTCCAAGAGATCGAGATGAAGGGCGACAAGAACCTCGGGACTCTGAAGATGAATCCTGACCGTCAGGTCCTCGAGGCGGCCAGCGTCTCCGCGGCCGGCAATCCGATCGTGATAAAGAAAGACACCATCGAGTACAACGCCTCGTCGTTCAAGACGACCGACAACGACATGCTTGAGGACCTCCTCAAGAAACTGCCGGGAGTCGAGGTTTCGGAAGACGGTACTGTGACCGCCAACGGCCAGACCATCAGTAAGATAACCATCGACGGCAAGACTTTCTTCCTGGACGACCCACAACTCGCGTCCAAGAATATCCCCGCCAAGATCATCGAGAAGGTGAAGGTCGTGGACAAGAAGTCCGAGCAGGCTGAGTTCACCGGCATCGATGACGGCAACAACGAGACCGTGATCGACCTTTCCATCCAGAAAGGTATGATGAACGGACTGTTCGGCAACGTGATGGCCGGAGGCGGACACGATGTCAGGAAGGCCGCGGCAGGTTCGACCCTGTCGACCGGAGACGGTGACTGGCGCTACCAGGGAGCCGGCTTCCTCGGCCGCTTCACCGACAAGAACCAGCTGAGCGTCATCGTCAACGGCAACAACACCAACAACAGAGGATTCAACGACCTTGCCGGCAGCATGATGCAGGGAATGCGAGGCGGTGGCGGCGGAATGGGCCGAGGCAGCCGCGGTTGGGGCCAGGGCAACGGTATCACGACTTCCTGGATGGCCGGTGTTAACGGCAATGTCGACCTGTTCGACGACAAGATGGAACTCGGCGGCAACTACCTCTACAACAACAACGAAACCTACGTCGAGGAGAACAGCATCAAGAAGACCTACCTTGATGACTACAACCTCATCTACAACAACAACGGTTCCAGCACCACAAGTTCCGACGGCCACCGTTTCGGAGTCCGTCTCGAACACAAGTTCTCCGAGAACACTTCCATCCTCTTCCAGCCTCAGGTAAGTTTCGGCAACGGTGACTTCCTCGAGTTCTCCGATTTCGAGACCCTGACCGAGAGGAACGGAAGCACGACCAAGACCAACGAGGGCTTCACCAACAGCTCCGGCTCGAACAGCAACTGGAAGACGAACGGTTTCTTCCTCTTCCGCCAGAAACTGGGCAAGGCCGGCAGGACTCTGTCCTTCAACCTCCGCTACAACTTCAGCGGCAACGAGACGAACGGATTCAACCAGTCTCTGACCAGCACCTTCGATGAGTTCGACGCACAGTCCGACTCGATCATCAACCAGCGCTACGCCCAGAACCAGAACACCAATTCGCTGACCGGCCGTCTCACCTACACCGAGCCTCTCGGCAAAGGCTTCTTCGTCGAGGTCAACTACGAGGCCTCCTACAACAAGACGACCTCCACCAAGAACACCTTCGACAGCGGAGTCGTGGATGTCTTCACGAAGGACACCTATCTCTACAATCCGTCCGGAGAACTCAAGAACGACCTCTACTCCAGCGAGATCGTCAACCGCTACGTCAACCAGAACATCGGCGGTAACTTCGTCTACCAGAAGGACAAACTGCGCGCCCAGATTGGCGTGAGCGCCAATCCTACCGACACCCACAACGAGACCACGGGCTACGACACCTACGACAGCCACGTTCTCAACTGGGCCCCTCAGGCTATGCTCTGGTATGACATCGACGACAACACCAATGTCCGCGGCTTCTACTTCGGCCGTTCGCAGCAGCCTTCGGTCAGCCAGCTGATGAAGGTGCCGGACAACACCAACCCTCTCAGCGTGTCTTTCGGTAACATGTACCTGCTGCCTTATTTCAACCACGACATCAGGGCTGATTTCCGTCACACCAACAAGGAGACCTTCATGTCCATCAACGCCGGCTTTGACGGCGGCATCGTCAAGGACCCTATCGTGAACGCACAGTGGTACGGCACGAACGGCGTGCAGTACTCCATACCTGTCAACGGCAAGGATTCCTACGAAGGAAGCCTCCGCGTGATGCTCAACACACCTATCGCCAAGTCCAATTTCAGCATATTCAACATGCTGCGCGCAAGCTATTCGAAGTCTTCGTCCTACATCGGCTCTTCGGTCGACATGAGCGGCTACTATGACGCCGAGAACAATGTCCTCGACGACAAGTTCCTCGAGGATTTCGAGAGCCTCGGCTTCACTCTCAACAACCTGCAGACCGTGGGCTTGACCGAGCGTATCCGCTTCACCTACCGCAATGACCTTGTGGAACTTACGGCCGGAGCGCGCACGAGGATGTCCAAGTCCTGGTACACGGTCGCCAACCAGTCCACTAAGATGACGTGGAGCAACATGGCTTCCGCCTCGATGAACTGGACCCTTCCTTGCGGTCTCGGCCTCGTGGCCGAAGGCAACTACAACTGGTACAACGGCTACACGACCGAGCAGGAGCCTCAGATGATCATCAACGCCAAGATCACAAAACTGC
>CAVJKE010000082.1:0-7826 GCA_963649695.1 bacterium | reverse complement strand
TCTCGAAGGTCTGGACGCTGCCTTGAAGCAAAGGCTCGAGCCGGAGGGAATCCATCATATTCCTTTGTCAGTCAGAAAATTGTCTTTTGAGGAATGAATATGAAAGTGGTTGATGTCGTGGCTGCCGTGATCGTGGATGGCGGCAGGGTTTTCGCCACCCAGCGCGGTTACGGCGACTACAAGGATGGCTGGGAGTTCCCCGGCGGCAAGGTCGAGGCGGGGGAGAGTCCTGAAGCCGCCCTGCGCCGCGAGATCGAGGAGGAACTTGCGACCGAGGTCGAGGTGCGGGACTTCCTTGACTGCGTTGAATATGATTACCCGGGTTTCCATCTGTCGATGAGGTGCTATCTCTGCTCGGTGGTCCGGGGTGAACTCCGTCTTCTGGAGCACGAAGGCTCCCGCTGGCTCTCCGCCGGCGAACTGGACACGGTCGACTGGCTGCCGGCCGACCGGGCGCTGCTCCCCAAAGTCGCCGCCGCCCTGGCCTCGAAAAAATAGTTTGTCCGCGAATTTGTACTGATTAAACTTAAATTAAACAAAAAACGCCTTCAGACTGAAGGCGTTTTAATCTTATAGTCCAGAGTAGACTGGTATTGTATCACCAAGCAGTGTGATTTTTCCGCGCTGCGACGATTCTTCTTTCCGTTACAGGACCTTTGACATCGTAGGAAGCGGCTTGGCCTCGTTGGAAGGGTCGCCGGCGATACGGGAGGCGCTTTTCACATTAGGCTTGTCGTACCATTTGTCATTCACCTGATACTCGGAGCAGCACCTCTGCCTTACTACAAATTCTTCAGTAGGGTTGTCAAGGGTGACAGTGAATTGGACGACTTTCTGATCGTCTGTGAAAGCCATATTGTAAGTGATGGTCTCTGAACTCAGCTCGAGAGTCTCGGTCTTCTTTTCGAAAGCCGGAACAGGTTTGAATTCGTCGCCGTCCTTGTATTCGACCATCCAGTACTTAGCTCCGTATTTACCCGGATTGTAGGTATAGACCATATGCAGCTGGGTCCCTTCCGGGAAATCATATTTTCCGGTCGTCTCGAACTGCCAGCAGTCTCCCGGCATCGGACCGCACATCACCGGCTGGCCGCCATTGCTCACATTCAGGATGCTTAGACCTGCCGAATTATCCGGCCATGCGGTCTTGTCCACCTGGATATAGCTGAGTTTTCCGGAACCGGAACCGTTGGCATTGTAGTAACCGCGTTCACCAGGAGCATTGCTGTAGCTGTAGACTCCGAGTTCATCCTGGCCTGTCCAGGTCCTCACGCAGCCGTCGGATTTGGCTCTGTCCGGTGTGAAATACCATTGCGCAAGGATTTCCCTGTTGGCTTCTTCACCGCCCTCGTCAGCCGGCTTCTCGAAATATGAAAGATCTGTTATCAGGTATGGATGTTCGCAGGCGCCGTGAGCCGCCGCCTGGCAGACCGCGGCTGTGGTTTCGGACATTCCTTCAGGACGGTAGGTGTTGCCTACCACGCTCTTCCCCATGATCTTCTCAAACCAGAGACATCCGACAGTGTACCTGCCGGTGGTATAATTGAGATGCCAACCGTCACGGTTCATATTGTCACCGATGTATGATGTTCTCGCATTCTGCACCGCATCCATACTGTTCATGAACAGATTGAATTCCGGATGCGCTTCCAGGACTTGTCTGGTGGCGCTGCAGATCATATTGTACATTGTGGTCTGGTCATACCCGTAGTAGCTGAATTTGACTCCGGTGTATCCTCTTTTGGCGGCCCAAGGTGCGTGATAGACGAGTTTCGCATCTTTGCATTTCTCTCGTATCACGTTCAGAAGAGTGGTCAGCGCAGGCTCCATCGAATGCGTGACTCCGTTGTAGGTGGTGTTGTAGAATCCGTGATAACCGGCTCCCTCCTGCACGCTTATGAATGTCCAGTCTTCATCGGCCAGAGCTTCGGACATCCTGGTCTCGGCGGTCTTTGTCATTGTTCCGTCCACGATTTTCCTGTAACTGTACGCCGCGGCGTCTGAAGTGGCATTGGCGGCGTGCTTTTCAAGCGGACAGCCGCCTATGTATAGGTTGCCTATTATCACTTTCTGTCCGGCGGCCTCGAACAGACCATAGAGTTCCTGTTCCACGGCATCAGCGGAAAAGCTGTTTCCGATAGCAAGGATTTTCACGGTGTCAGGCAATACGTTGTCGATGTCCTTGCCGGAGTCTTCCTCCGGATTCAGACTCGAACCCTTGTCGTTGGGTTTCAAGTTGTCGTCAGCGGCCGACGGTGTGCAGGCAAAGAGTACAGCAAAGGCTGCAAACGCCGCAAGAAAAGGTTTCATATTCATAACTGCATAATAATTGGTTATTCGTGAGTATCGATTTGACTATGCAAATATAACGATTGTGTCGGAAAAATAGACAGGATTTGGAAGAAGAATGAATATCCCGGAGGCGACAAAAAATCTGAGCGACTGAAAATTGGCCCGAAATTTTTCTTACTTGCTAAAAATTGCTAAATTTGCAGACCCTTTCCGGAGGATTGTCCGAGTGGTTTATGGTGCTTGTCTCGAAAACAAGTCGGCTTAACGGCCCCACAGGTTCGAATCCTGTATCCTCCGCAGGTTATTAAGCGGTCAGCCGGTCTCCGGCCGGCCGTTTTTCGTTCTTGCGCCTGACCGGCTCCGGATTCTGATGATATTCCGGAATCTGCCTGACTGGATTTCTTTATCCGCTCCTCATTCTGCTTCGCCGTACCAGATGATGGCTGCGTAATAAATCGCCATTTTATGCGGCTCAGGCTTGGATTTTTAAAACAAACTACCTATCTTGTCAAGCACTTGAACTATTTTGAGGGACAGAACCAAGAGACTTTTTGTCCAATTTTCCCACCACCGATGAAGACTTCTTTATTTTTATTAATAAAACCTTATTGTTTATGGGTAAAAAATTCTTTATGGTCTTGCTCCTTTTCCTGACCGCGCTTGGGACTTTGTCGGCCCAGACACGGACGGTGAATGGCAATGTGATCTTCTCCGAGGACGGGCAGCCGGCAGTCGGCGCCTATGTTTCCGTGGAAGGCACCAAGATCGGCGGCATCGTGGACATCGACGGTAATTTCACCATCACAGGTGTCCCTGAGTCCGCCAAGTTCGTGGTCGTCACCTATCTTGGAGCCAAGGAGAAGAAAGTGGCGATTTCCGATGTGATGAAAATCACGGTCGAACCCGACTCGGAAGTCCTCGAAGGCGTGGTCGTCACCGGTATGCAGAAGATGGACAAGCGAATGTTCACCGGCTCGGCGACGAAGATCAGCGCCAATGACGCCAAGCTCGACGGTATGGCCGACATCAGCCGCTCCCTTGAAGGAAGGGTGGCCGGAGTGTCTGTCCAGAACGTGTCGGGAACTTTCGGAACAGCTCCGAAGATCCGTGTCCGCGGCTCGACATCCATCTACGGCTCTTCCAAGCCGCTATGGGTAGTCGATGGTGTGATCATGGAGGATGTGGTCGAGGTCAGCGCCGAGGATCTTTCCTCCGGCGACGCGAACACCCTGATCTCCTCGGCGATCGCCGGACTCAACTCCGATGACATCGAGAGCTTCGACATCCTGAAGGACGGCTCGGCGACTTCCATCTACGGAGCGCGCGCGATGGCTGGAGTCATCGTCGTGACCACGAAGAAGGGCCGTGCGGGTCAGTCCCACATCTCCTATAACGGTGAGTACACGATGCGTCTGAAGCCTACCTACACCACCTTCAACATCATGAACTCCCAGGACCAGATGGGTATCTACCAGGAACTTCAGCAGAAGGGCTGGCTGAACTACGCCCACACCGCCACGGCATCCGACAGCGGAGTCTACGGAAAGATGTACCAGCTTCTGAGCCAGTACGATGCGACCACCGGCCAGTTCGCCCTCGCCAACACGCCTGAGGCCAAGGCCGAGTACCTCCGCGCGGCGGAGTACCGCAACACGGACTGGTTCGACCGCCTGTTCACCACCGCCATCCAGCACAACCACTCGGTCAGCATCTCCGGCGGTTCCGACAAGACCAGCTACTATGCTTCCATGAGTATAATGGACGACCCGGGCTGGACACAGCAGAGCAAGGTGCAGCGTTACACGGCCAACATGAACCTCACCTACAAGATTTTCGACAATCTCTCCCTCAACCTCATCAGCAACGCTTCCTACAGAAAGCAGAGGGCTCCCGGCACCTTGAGCTCCTCGATCAACGCAGTCACAGGCGAGGTGAAGAGAGATTTCGACATCAACCCGTACTCCTACGCCCTGAACACTTCCAGGACTCTTGACCCGGATGAGTTCTACACCAGGAACTACGCTCCGTTCAACATCATGTACGAGCTTGACAACAACTACCTCGACCTGGACGTGTTCAATTTCAGGAACCAGGCGGAACTCAAGTTCACTCCGGTCAAAGGCCTTGAACTCAGCGCTCTGGCGGCGGTGAAGTACTCCCAGACCACCCGCGAGCACAATGTGCTTGACAACTCCAACCAGGCCCAGGCCTACAGGGCGGGAGAGACGACCACCATCCGCAACAACAACCCGTTCTACTACACGGATCCGGACGACCCTTACGCTCTTCCTGAGACCGTCCTGCCGAGCGGAGGTATCTTCCAGCGTACGGACAACAAGATGAATGGCTGGGATTTCCGCGCCACCGCAAGCTACAACAGCCAGTTCGGCGAGGACCATCTCCTGAACCTCTACGGCGGCACCGAGATCAACAGCGTCGACCGTCACGCCGTCTGGTTCAGAGGCTGGGGTCTCCAGTATGACATGGGCGAGATCGCCAACTACGACTACCTCATCTTCAAGAAAGGTTCCGAGGACGGCACCGACTACTACACCATCGGCAATTCCCGTGAGCGCAGAGCGGCCTTCTTCGGTACTGGAACATATTCATTCAAAGGAAGATACATCATAAACGGCACGGTGCGCTACGAAGGCTCCAACCGTCTCGGAAAGTCCCGCACCGCAAGATGGCTTCCTACCTGGAACGTGTCCGGAAGATGGAATCTCCACGACGAGCCGTTCATGAAGAGCATCTACCCTTACGTCTCGCACTTCGCGCTCAAGGCGTCATATTCATTGACAGGAGAGAGCGGCCCGTCCTGGGTCAACAACTCCGAGGTCAAGATCAACAGCGAGATTCGGTGGAAACCTTCTTCAAGTCTCAAGGAGTCATCTCTTTACATCGAGAGCCTCGCCAACGAGGACCTGACCTTCGAGAAGAAGCATGAGCTCAACATCGGTCTCGAGAGCGGATTCTTCGACAACCGCGTCAACTTCGCCTTCGACTGGTACAAGCGTGACAACTTCGACCTCATCGGTCTGACGAACACGGCGGGTGTCGGCGGCGAGGTCCAGAAATACGGCAACATCGCTTCGATGAAGTCGAGCGGGGTCGAACTTACCCTCAGCACGACCAACATCAAGACGAAGAACTTCACCTGGTCCACCAACTTCATCTACTCGCACTCGAAGAACGAGGTGACCGACCTTCTGACCTCCCAGAGAGTCATCGACCTGGTTTCAGGCACCGGTTTCGCCCAGGAAGGCTACCCGAACCACAGCATCTTCTCGATTCCGTTCGCCGGGCTGAACTCCGAAGGTCTTCCGACCTTCATCAACGAGGAAGGCGATGTGACCGTCACGGACATCAACTTCCAGCTCAGCGACCCGGACAAGATCGGTTTCCTTGAATATTCAGGCACCTCGGAGCCTACGGATGTCGGTTCACTCGGCAACACCTTCAAGTTCAAGAGACTCACTCTCAACGTGTTCATGACATATTCCTTCGGAAATGTCATAAGGCTCGACCCGGTGTTCAAGAGTTCCTACTCCGACCTGTCGTCGATGCCTAAGGAGTTCAACAACCGTTGGGTTGTCCCGGGCGACGAGAACACCACGACCGTGCCTGTCATCGCGAGCCGTTGGCAGAACAACAAGTACAGCTCCTTGAGTTATGCCTACAACGCCTACAACTACTCGACCGAGCGCATAGCCAAGGGTGACTTCATCAGGATGAAGGAGATCTCCCTCTCCTACGAGATGCCTACGAAGATAGTGAAGGCTCTGAAGATGAATTCGATGTCCCTGAAACTCCAGGCCACGAACCTCTTCCTGCTCTACGCAGACAGCAAACTGAACGGCCAGGACCCTGAGTTCTTCAACACCGGCGGTGTCGCTGTCCCTGTCCCTAAGCAGTTCACACTCACACTCAAACTCGGACTCTAAACGCAATGAAGGTTATGAAAACATTCAAAACAGCACACATTCTCGCCGCTGCGGCCGTTCTGGCCTGCCTGCCGGCCTGCAACAAGTTCCTCGACACGACTCCTGACAACAGGGCCACGGTCGACACCGAGGAAAAGGTGATCTCGCTGCTCACTTCGGCATATTCAGCGAACGACCACATCCTGATCGCGGAGTTCTACTCCGACAATGTGGACAACTACGGCATCCAGTACACCGGCACGAGCCGCTTCTTCGACTCCATCTACGAATGGAGCGAACTCGAGGAGTCCAACAACGAGTCGACCGAAAGGATCTGGGGGTCTTATTACTCCGCCATCGCCGCAGCCAACCAGGCGATCGCCGCCATCGAAGAGCTCGGCGGCCCGGAAAAGTCCACGGCTCTCAGCCAGGCTCTCGGCGAGGCCTACCTCTGCCGCGCCTACTCGCACTTCGTTCTTGTCAACATGTTCTGCTACCAATACAACAGGAACACAAGTTCCTCTGACCTCGGTATTCCTTACATGACGAAATCCGAGACCACTCTCTCCCCTGAATATGAAAGGGGCAACGTGGCCGATGTCTACAAACACATCGAGGAAGACCTTGAGAAGGGACTGCCTCTCGTCGGCGACGACAACTACACCGTGCCGAAGTACCATTTCAACAAGCTGGCGGCCTATGCGTTCGCGGCCCGTTTCTACCTCTTCTACGAGAAGTACGACCAGGTCATCAAGTACGCCGACCTCTGCCTCGGCTCGTCTCCGGCCACGATGCTGCGCGACTACGACGTCCTCGCCACGATGCCTAACGGAAGCCCTCAGCAGCAGCCTACCACTCTGCACTACATCGATCCTTCGGTCAACGCCAACCTGCTTCTGTTCACGGCATATTCAGTGATGGGACAGGCGTTCGGAGCCTATTACACGGCCACCAAATACTCGCACGGAGCCTATATGGCGAAGATGGAGGACTGCCAGGCCGTCCAGCCGTGGGGATCTGCCGCCTATAAGGACGCACCTTCGGTCTACATCGGAAGCATGGACCGTGTGATTTTCTGGAGATGCCCGAGAATATTCCAGTACACCGACCCTGTCGCCGGAATCGGCTACATCAGAACCGTGTATCCGGCGCTGAGTACCGACGAGTGTCTGCTCAACAGGGCTGAAGCCTACGTGCATCTCGGCGATTACGAGAAGGCCTGCGAGGACCTGAACCTCTGGGTCCACAACTGCAACACGACCACGGACAGCATGACTCCTGAGTCCATCAAGGCTTTCTATGACGGAGTCGCCTACTGGGAGTGGAACGCCTCCACCGTCAAGAAGCACATCAACCCGGTCTTCGGAGCGGTAGAGGAAGGCTCTCTTGAAGAGTCGATGTACCAGTGTATACTCGCCGCCAAGAGGGTTGAGTCCCTCGGACTCGGCCAGCGCTGGTTCGATGTGAAGCGTTTCGGCATCGAGATCCACCGCAGGAGCATGGACATGGCCGGCAATCCTGACAAACTCACGGATTCGATGCTTCTCGATGACCCTCGCAGGGCTATGCAGCTGCCTACGCGCGTCATCGCGGCGGGCATCACTCCTAACC
>CAVJKE010000081.1:0-7833 GCA_963649695.1 bacterium | reverse complement strand
CAGGATAAGTTTCATCCTGTTCTGGATCTATGCGTTTCTGCTGGTCTTCGGACTGGTGCTCATCGGAAGGATTGTCTACATCCAGTGGTTCTGGAAACTTGACCCGAAGATCGAATCCGACTTCCGCCCGCATCCGACAAGCAGAGCCATAGAGCCTGACCGAGGAGCCATCATCGGCTGCGACGGGAAGCTTCTGGCGATGTCCACACCGTTCTATGACCTCAGGATGGACTGCATGGTGCAGAAAAAGGCGTTCGCCGAGAAAGCGGCGGATAATCCCGCTCTGGACAGTCTCGAGCGGAACTGGCTTAAAGATGCGAAGGAATTCTCCACAGTTCTCGCCGAGGAGACCGGCAAGGATGCCGACGAGATCTACAAATCCATCACCGACGGGCGGAAAAAAGGTGCCAGGTACCTCAAACTCGCCTCGAACCTTGACAGAGGCACGATCCTGAACCTGAAGGAAAAGACTTTCATGAAGCTGGGCCAGAACAAAAGCGGAGTCATCGCCGAGCGCAAGGAGACCAGACAGTACCCTTACGGCACTCTGGCGAGGCGTACCATCGGCTATGTGAAGAACAACAGCAATTCCAACGGCAACAACCACATCGGACTCGAGGGAAAGTACGACTACGCGCTCCACGGCAAGGAAGGCAGGATCTGGCTCAGCCCTTCGGACGCAAAAGAGAACATACAGAATTTCGACAGCACCTACGTCAAGCCTGAGGACGGGCTGGACGTAAGGACAACCCTTGACATCACCCTGCAGAGCGTAGCGGACAAGGCGATGCGCAGTCAGATGTCCGCCAATCCGAAAATCATCGAAGGCTGCGCCGTGATAATGGACGTGAAGACCGGAGCCATCCGCGCCATGGTGAACCTCACCAAGAGCCAGAAGGACAGCAGCCTCAACGAGGTGTACAACATGGCGATAGGCTACGCCACCGAGCCGGGTTCGGTGTTCAAGACAACCACTTTAATGACAGCGCTTGAGGACGGGTACATCAATTCTCTCGACGATGTCATCCCGAAGAACAACGGCAAAGTCCCGGGAGAAAAATACAAGGCGCTGCCAGCGGACACAAAACATATTCAAGGAACTGACAGCGTCTCGATTCTGCATGGGTTCGAGATCTCTTCTAACTATGTGTTCCAGTACCTTGCGGCACATTACTATGACGATGACCCGAAACGGTTCCTCGACAAACTATACCAGTACAAACTCGGCCAGGCTTTCGACTTCGACCTCGAAGGTCTCGCAAAGCCTTATATTCCTTCGCCCGAATCCAAGCAATGGAGCCCGATCGACCTTTGCCAGGCCGCTTTCGGCTACGCGGTCAAGGTGACTCCTCTGCACGTGCTGACGTTCTACAACGCCATCGCCAACAAAGGCAGGATGATGAAGCCGTACCTTGTGGAGGACCTTGAGAAGGACGGAGTGGTCAAGACAAAGATGGGGCCGAGCGTGCTGAACGCCTCTATCTGCTCGAGGGCCACGGCTGACACCCTGCTCAGGGCGATGAAGGCCGTAACCAGCGATGGCACAGCCACAAGACTGAAAGGAGCGAAACTCCAGGTGGCAGGAAAAACCGGCACCTCGAACCAGATCCTGACTAAAGAAGACACAGATAAATACGGGAAAAAGACCCCATACGAAACAAGTGACGGGCAGCACCGCCATATGGGTACCTTCGTGGGATTCTTCCCGGCGGACAACCCGAAGTACAGCGCCATCATCTGCATGAAGTCCGACCTCATCAGCGGCAATCTTTACGGCGGAGTCGCTCCGGCGGCGGCGATGAGGGAGATCGTGGACGCGATCTATGTTCTCGATCCGGAATGGGGAAGCGAGTATCAGGCTTCGACGAAGATGCCGGAGATGACGGCCGGAGAAGAGCCGGCGCAAAGGACTGACGACAAGACGGCCACGGTCCCGGATGTAAAAGGCCTCGGACTGAAGGACGCCATATACCTTGTCGAGAACAGCGGGCTGCGCTGCAACTATTCAGGCACGGGCCACGTCAGCGCCCAGAGCGAGGCAGCCGGAAGGAAAGTGGCGGCAGGAACAACAGTAACACTCACATTGAAATGAAATTAGGAGACATCATACAGAATGCGGGAGCGGTCAAAGTCCGGGGCGACCTCGGGCTTGAGGTCAGCGGCATCTGCTCCGACTCGAGGAAAGTCACCCCGGGAGCGATGTTCATCGCCGTGAAAGGACACGACAGCGACGGCCACGCCTTCATAGGGAACGCGCTCGCGGCGGGAGCGGCAGCCATCGTCTACGAGGACGAAGGAGCCGTTTCTGAATATTCAGAAAGCGCCTGCGCCACGTTCGTCAGGGTGGAGGACTCGCGCAGGGCGGTGGCGATGATGGCCGCGGCGTTCTATGACAATCCTTCGAGGAAGCTCACGCTTGTCGGCATCACCGGCACGAACGGGAAGACCACCACGGTCACCCTGCTCTACCACCTGTTCATGGGTCAGGGCTACAACTGCGGTCTGCTTTCCACCATAGCGAATTTCGTCGGGACGAAGAGGCTCGAGACCGCCAACACCACCGCCGACCCGATCACCATCAACTCGCTGATGGACGAGATGGTGCAGGCCGGCTGCGAGTACTGCTTCATGGAGGTCAGCTCCATCGGAGTGGAGCAGCAGAGGGTGGCCGGACTGGAGTTCAAGGTCGGGATCTTCTCGAACCTGACTCACGACCATCTGGACTACCACAAAACCTTCGCTGAATATCTCCGCTGCAAGAAACTGTTCTTCGACAACCTCCCGGCCACAGCCACGGCGATCATCAACATCGATGACAGGAACGGAGAGGTGATGGTGCAGAACACGAAGGCCAAAGTGGTGAGCTACTCCTGCAGGAGCATCGCCGACCACACCTGCCGGATTATGGAGGAGACCTTCGAGGGAATGCTGCTGAAGATCGACGGCCGGGAGACCTGGACAAGGCTCATCGGCCAGCACAACGCCTACAACATCCTCGCGATCTACAGCGCGGCCATCGCCGTGGGAGCGGATCCGGAGGAGACCCTCGTGTCCATCAGCAAACTGGAATCGGCTCCGGGAAGGCTAGAGGTGATGAGAGGGCCGCGGGGTCTGTCCGTGGTCATCGACTACGCCCACACGCCGGACGCACTCGAGAACGTGCTGAAGACCCTGAGGGACATCGACACGGACAAGCAGTTGGTCTGCCTGTTCGGCTGCGGCGGCGACAGGGACAAGACCAAGAGGCCCGAGATGGCCAAGGTGGCCGAGGACTATGCCGACAGGATCATCGTCACTTCGGACAACAGCCGCACCGAGAAGACCGAGGACATTCTTGAGGACATCAGGAAAGGATTCAGTGCCAAAGGCTTGGCCAAGGCCGTGTTCATCGCCGACAGGAAGGAGGCGATCAGGGCGGCCATCAGTTTCGCTCCCGACGGAGCGGTCATCCTGCTGGCGGGCAAGGGTCACGAGACCTACCAGATCATCGGAAAGGAACACCGCCATTTCGATGAGAGAGAGATAGTGGCGGAAGTGTTCGGAAACAATGTCAATTAAGGGAAGGAAGCCATGATCTACCATCTGTTTGAACAACTGAGACAGTTCGACATACCGGGACAGGGGCTTTTCAACTACCTGTCGTTCAGGGCGATGCTCGCCAGCGTCACGGCGATGCTGCTTTCGTTCTTCGCCGGACGGAGAATCATCCGCTGGCTGCAGCGCAGGCAGATCGGCGAGACGATCAGGGATCTCGGTCTGGAAGGCCAGATGCAGAAGAAGGGCACGCCGACGATGGGCGGAATCATCATCATACTCGCCATCATCGTGCCGGTCCTGCTGTTCTGCGACCTGAGCAACATCTATGTCCTGCTTCTGCTCCTGACCACAGTCTGGTGCGGGGCGCTCGGCTTCGCCGACGACTACATCAAAGTCTTCAAGCACGACAAGGAAGGCCTGCATCCAAAGGCCAAACTGGCCGGACAGATTTTCCTCGGCCTCATCATAGGTCTGACCGTCTGGGTCAGCGACGACATCGTGGTGAGAGAGAAAGTTCCTGTGACCGTCGGCGTGGACAATGTCGTGGAACAGGGCGACAGAGGCTCGCTCAATGTCGACACCGAGACTCTTGTGACCGGCAGCGGATGGAAGATGGAGAACGTGGTCAAAAGCACGAAGACCACGATCCCGTTCGTCAAGAACCACGAGTTCGACTACAAATGGCTCTCCCCGTTCAAAGGCAGATGGGGCTGGTACTGCAAATGGGCCATCTACGTGCTGATGATCGTGGTCGTCATCACATCCTGCTCCAACGGCACGAACCTGACCGACGGAATGGACGGTCTGGCGGCCGGCACGAGCGCCATAGTGGGAGTAGTGCTGGGAGTGCTGGCCTGGATCGGCGGCAATCTCATCAACTCCAACTACCTCAACGTGATGTACATTCCGGGAAGCGGAGAGATAGCGATCTTCATGTCGGCGTTCGTCGGGGCGCTGATGGGCTTTCTGTGGTACAATTCCTACCCGGCGCAGGTGTTCATGGGTGACACAGGAAGCCTTACCATCGGAGGAATCATCGGAGTGGGAGCGGTGCTGATCAGGAAAGAGCTGATGCTGCCGGTCCTCTGCGGAATCTTCCTGGTGGAGGCCGTGTCGGTGCTGATGCAGAGATTCTACTTCAAGTACACCAAGAAGAAATACGGCGAGGGCAGAAGGATATTCAAGATGTCCCCTCTGCACCACCATTTCCAGAAGGAAGGGATTCCGGCGCTGATCAGCAAGCCTGTCCGCGCCATCCCGGAAGCGAAGATAGTGACGAGGTTCTGGCTGATAGGAGTCATCCTGGCCGTGGCCACGCTTGCAATGTTGAAAATAAGATAAAATTGTGAATATGAGCAGAATAGTTGTTTTAGGAGGAGGAGAAAGCGGAGTGGGCGCCGCCGTCCTCGCCAAAGTGAAGGGATTCGATGTGTTCCTTTCCGACAACGGCAAGATTCCTGAGCATTTCGCCGAGGATCTGCGCAGATGGGACATCGCATTCGAGGAAGGCCACCACACGGAAGAGCTTATCCTCAACGCAGACGAGGTCATCAAGAGTCCAGGCATCCCTGCAACGGCACCGCTTGTGAAAAAGCTTGAGGCCCAGGGGACGCACATCATCTCCGAGATCGAGTTCGCCGGCCGCTACGACACGGCGAAGAAGATCTGCATCACCGGAAGCAACGGCAAGACAACGACCACCTCACTCATCTACCATCTGCTTGTCAACGCAGGCCTCAACGTGGGACTCGGCGGCAACATCGGCAAGAGCTACGCCTATCAGGTGGCCACGGAGCATTTTGACTATTATGTCCTCGAAATCAGCAGTTTCCAGCTGGACAACTGTTACGATTTCCGTCCGGACATCGCGATCATAACCAACATAACGCCCGACCATCTCGACCGCTACGACCACAAGATGGAAAACTACACCAAGGCCAAGTTCCGCATCACGCGCAACCTCCGGCCGGAGGACTGCTTCATCTTCGACTCTGACGACGAGATCACAATAGGTCATCTCAGCAAGATCATCGTCACGGCTAAGAAACTGCCGTTCACCCAGAAGACGGAGGTCGAGCAGGGAGCCTACCTCAAGGACGACAAGATCGTCGTGAAGTACAACGACGACGAATGCGACATATTCCTGAAAGAGCTTGCTCTGGGCGGGAAGCACAACATCTACAACTCGATGGCCGCAGCGCTGGCCGCCAAGGCCTCGGGCATCGACAACAAGACCATCCGCGAGGCTCTCGCCTCGTTCGAGCCTATCGAGCACAGGCTTGAGCCGGTGCTGAGCATCAAGGACGTGCTTTACGTCAACGACTCGAAGGCCACCAACGTGGACGCGGCCTGGTACGCCCTGGAATGCCAGAAGAAGCCGGTGGTCTGGATTGTCGGCGGCACCGACAAGGGCAATGACTACGAGGTGCTGAAACCGCTCGTGAAAGCGAAGGTGAAGGCCATAGTCTGCCTCGGAGTGGACAACCACAAGTTCCACGAAGCCTTCGAGGAGATCGTCGGCAAAGACAGGATGGTGGACACCTTGTCCGCCGACGAGGCGGTGAAGGCTGCGAGCGGCTTCGCTTCGGCGGGAGACGTTGTGCTGCTCAGCCCGTGCTGCGCCAGCTTCGACCTCTTCACCTGCTACGAGGACCGCGGCGAGAAGTTCAAGGAAGCCGTGAGAAGACTTTAGGAATATGACCGTATGACTTTGACTGTGTGACTTTTAATTTTATGAATATGACAGAGGGCAAGAAGAAAAAGACACTGTGGAATTTCATCGACAACCTTGAGGGAGACAAGGTGGTCTGGATGATCGTGCTGCTGCTGATCATGTTCTCCATCGTGGCCATCTTCTCCTCCACCTCCCAGATGACCTACCACGGGGGTTCGAGGATCAACATCGTCGGCGGCCAGATGCTTACAGCCGCCGCCGGACTCGTCGTGATCCTTCTCTGCTACGCCATCCCGAAGATCGGTATCTTCCGGTTTTTCTCGCAGCTCGGCTACGGAGTCTCGCTTCTCCTGCTCATCCCCACCTGCATAGCCCAGCTCAAGCTTCATCACGACAAAGAAATAATGAATTTCGGCTTGTTCACAGTCCAGAAGGTCAATTCGGCCTGCCGTGCGATCACCATACACGGAATCGACATACAGGTTCTGGAAGTCGTGAAGGTCGCGATGGTGATGTACCTGGCCTGGGCCGTCAACGCGCTGCGCAACGATGACTTCTCGATAGCGAACCGCCTCGCGGAAAAGAATCCGTTCTGGGGAAAGACCTGGACTAAAAAGATAGCCTACATCTACATCCCTTTGTGTAGTGTGATAGCATTGATTTATCCTAACAGCAACACAAGCGCATTGTTCACGGCAGCGATAATGGCGGCCACGATAGTGGTCGGAGGAATCAAGTGGAAGGAGATTCTGATCCCGGGAGGACTTGTGATAGCGGTTATCGTTATAGGGATGACCTTCAACATCGGCCGTGGCGGAACATTAAAGAACCGGTTCGGAAAGATAGAAAGGAACATGAGCGTGATGGTGGAATCTTCGCCGGGAAGCAAGGAATTCCGCAATGCTCTTGAAGCGATCCAACAGCCGGTCAGCGCCAAAATAGCCATCCAGGAAGGAAAGATTTTCGGCAAAGGTCCGGGCAAAAGCACCCAGAGGTACGTGACCTCCATTATGTACGAAGACTATATGTTCAGCCTGATCGTCGAGGAATATGGACTCATCGGGGCCATCATCGTGATAGCCCTCTACATAAGCCTGCTCGCCAGAGGAATCATCATAGTGAGGAACTGCAACAACCATTTCGCAAAGACAGCCGTCGCCGGACTGGTGCTGCTCATCTCCTGCCAGGGGATGTTGCACATAGCGGTCAACTGCGACATTATGCCGCACACAGGACAGACGCTGCCGATGATCAGTTACGGAAGATCTTCCTTCCTGATGTTCAGCCTCGCTTTCGGCATCATCCTGTCTATCAGCAAGATGGCCAAGCGGAAGATTGACAAGGAGACGATGGAGGCGGAACCTCTGGTGAAGCGCGAGGCGGAGGTGAGAGACGAGGTCAGAAGCGGGATGGACGACCTCGACCTGATGGAGAGCGGAATGCCTGTCCACGAGAACGACATCCCGGACTATGGACTTGACGACCATAACAATGAGTAATGAATATGGAAGAGCATAAACCATTGAGAGTCATCATAAGCGGAGGCGGCACGGGAGGCCACATCTTCCCTGCCGTCTCCATCGCCGACAAACTGAAGGCGCTCAACCCCGCCACGGAGATCC
>CAVJKE010000080.1:0-7999 GCA_963649695.1 bacterium | reverse complement strand
ATTTCAACCACTTCAGGAAAATTAGTGTAAATTTGCACTCGCTAATTTAGCAATAAACAAGCGAAGTGCAATGAAAAATGTCTTAGTGATTGGTTCAACCGGACAGATCGGTTCGGAGTTGACGATGAAAATCAGGAATATGTACCCGGAGGGCAACGTTGTCGCCGGCTACATCAAAGGCGCTGAGCCTAAAGGGATTCTGCTTGAAAGCGGCCCGGCCGAGGAGGCTGATGTCTGCAACGGCGAGCAGCTTCTCGCCATCGTGAAGAAGTACAACATCGACACCGTCTACAACCTTGCGGCGCTTCTTTCAGCCGTCGCGGAAAGGAAGCCGCAGATGGCCTGGAACATCCAGATCAACGGATTGATGAATATCCTCGAGATCGCCCGCGAACATAATGTCGCGGTGTTCACGCCATCATCCATCGGCTCGTTCGGTCCTGAGACCCCTCACCAGAACACTCCGCAGGACACGATCCAGAGACCTCGCTCAATGTACGGTGTCACAAAGGTGGCCACGGAACTGCTGAGCGACTACTATCACACGAAGTATGGAGTGGACACCCGTTCGGTGCGCTTCCCTGGACTGATCTCCAACGTGACCCTGCCGGGCGGCGGCACTACCGACTATGCCGTCGAGATCTACTACGCCGCCGTCAAGGGCGAGGAGTTCGTCTGCCCTATCGCAGCAGGAACGTATATGGATATGATGTACATGCCTGACGCTCTGAAGGCCGCTGTCGACATCATGAACGCCGACCCTTCCAAACTCAAGCACCGCAATTCGTTCAACATCGCTTCGATGAGTTTCGATCCGGAAATCCTCCGCAAGAAGATCGAGGAGCATATTCCTGGATTCAAGATGCGCTATGAGGTGGATCCTGTCCGTCAGGCCATCGCTGATTCGTGGCCGGACAAGATGGACGATTCCTGCGCCCGCGAGGAGTGGGGCTGGACTCCGTCCTACGATCTTGAGACGATGACCGTCGACATGATCGACGCGCTGAAGAAGAAGCTGCTGTAAGGCCTGGCCGCAGACGATAGCCTGGCAAAAGGCTATATGTCGGGTTGAAGCCGCTTTCCTAGCGGTAGTCCGTGGCAGACAACAGATTAACTATCAAGTAAAAAAGCGATGTTCTGGTCGGATTTTCCGCACCAGAACATCGCTTTTTATGTTCACTTTCAGATAGTTAACTGCCACGGTTATCGCATCTCACCGGCCGGGATGTCGGTCTGGACGTTAGCCGGAAGACCGGTCCGGACATCCGCCCGGACTTCCGCCGGTATGCCGGTCTGGGGTTTGGCTAGGCCTCGGTCTGAATTCCGGCCTTAACGTTAGCCGAACCGGTCTGAACGTTCATCGGTTCTGTCTGGACTTTCGCCGGAACATCGGTCTTGACAGCAGGGGCGACACCGGAGCGGCGGGCCTTGCGCTTCTCGAAACGAGACTTGTAGCCATCGATAAGACGTTCTTCCTTCTTACGGCGTTCCTCCATAGCTTGCAAAGTCTTCAGCGTCTTCTTGCGCTTCTTCTTCAAGGCCTTCTCCTCCTTGGCTTTGGCCTTGGCCGAATCACGGGCGTCCAGCTCGGCCCAACGGGCCTCCTTGGCCGCTATCCTGTCCTTGCGGGCCTGCTCACGGGCAGCCTTCTTACGAGCCTTCTCGGCCTCTTTCTTCTCCTTGTTCAGCTTCTTGATGTACTCAGGGTCACGGGAAAGCGAATCTGCCCTCGCGGCCGCTATGCTGTCCCTGGCCATCGACAAAGAATCCTTGACGACGGAGGCAGCCTTGGCAAGAGAATCGGCCTTGAAGGCGGCTATGCTGTCGGCAGCGGCCTTCTGAGCGATCGAATCCCTGACGGCGGCAAGACTGTCAGCGGAAGCCGCCAGTTTGAGGCTGTCGGCAAGACGGGCCTCACGGGCCTTGCGCTCTTCCTCGAGACGTTCCCGCTCGGCCTTGCGGACAAGCTTGATGGAATCCCTCACCTCGATCATCCTGTAGACACCGTCCATATAGCCCGGGAAATAGGTGTCGGTGTGCTGGAAGCCGGCACGGGGAACATCCTCGTAACGCTGGCGTTCAGACTTTCTCGGTTTGTAGGCCGTGACATCCTCCGGTCCCTTAGGCCGCTTGTCCGGCTGCCACTCGAAGCCCTTGAGGATCTTTTCGTCCTCGGTCATCTGGACGACAGGATAGGCGTCGCTCTTGACGGACTCGAAATAGTTGAGATCCTGGATCTCGCCTCCCGAAAGGGTAGCGGTCAGCATCTTGGATTCAAACTTGTTGACAGTGGCGAGCGAACCGTTCTCCTCGATGAAGAAAAGACCGGAAGCGCCGCCGAGAGCGTCGAACCGCTTCAGCGTTCCTGTGCTGTCGAAATAGGCCATCATCTCAGTGCCCCTGATCTGGTCATAGCACAGAGAATCCTCCTGCACCACAATGAAGGCGTTGGACATCAGGCTCGCGCGGTCGAGAGCCTGGTTCTTGACGATGACGGTTATGCTGTCCGCCGTGTACTGGCGTTTGATCTCGTTCCAGACGACAGGTCTCTTGTAAAGTCTGACCAGAGAGTCCAGGTCGTTGTAGGCCAGAGAGTCGCAGACGGCCTGCATATCGCTTCTGAAGACCCTTACGTTGTGCAGACCGTAGATGAAACTGATCTTCGTGGTGTCTTTCGGGGCCGCGGCGAGACTGTCGGCGACCGCCAGTGAATCAGCTCCCTCAACTCCAAGTGAATCAGGCGAAGAGGCCGTCAGGGAATCCTTGAGGGTCAACGGATCCGGCTGGGCATTTGAGTCCGGGGATCCTGGACGGGATTTATCTTTGGAAAGGGTGTCCTGCGGGGTCTCGGCTGAAGAAACAGCTGTTTTCTTCAGGGTGTCCTGCGGGGCGGTCTTGGCGGTGCCGAGGGCAGTACGCTTCAGAGTGTCCTGAGGAGCGAACTTGGGAGCATATCCAGGCACATCAGAGACCTCAGGACCGGCCGACCAGACCGGGAGGACATATTCATCAAAATCATCGTAAGGAGCAGGCAAATGCGGTTTGGCTCTGCCAAGAGGCGGGGCGGCAGAGGCAGTCGAGGCGACTCCGGATTTGTCGACGGAGGCTTTCCCTGCTTTCGACTTATGGGACTTCCCGTCTCCGCCGGCGGTCTTGGCGGCACCCGACGCAGCTGCGGCAGCACCTTTGTCCTTGGTGCCGGCCGAGTTCGGATCCTCTTCCGCAAGCTTCTTCTTGGCGGCCTCCGCGGCAGCTTTAGCGGCCTCGGCGGCTTTGCGGCGATATTCAGTGACAGCGTCCGCACTCAGTTCCTTCACGCGGGCAGCGGAATTGACGACCTCGACGGAATCCACGTCGCAGCGGGGTATCGACCTCAGGACGAGCGTGTCGGCACCGATGTAGACGGTGTCCCTCTTCTCCCCTTCCTCGCTGATGGCGATCACCGCAGGATCGCGGGCCAGGCGGATGCAGGAGATGGAATCGACATATTGCATGTAGCCAGCCACGGCGGCGATGTTCCTCGTGGTGTCGAGCAGTTCAACGTTGCCGGACATCTCGGCGTCGTTGGACATCCTGAAATAGACGAGGGTGTCAGCCCAGGCCTCCTGGTCTTCGGTCAGCAGGTGGACATTGCGTGTGAAGGTGAACTTCTCGATGTTCCTCTCGTACATTCCGGCCATCGAAGAGAGCATGTTGTCGTCCTTCCAGGCGTTCGTGCGCGTGCCGAAGAGAGCGATGTTGGTCCCCGTGTTGTAGGTCAGGTCGTCGGTCTTGACGAAGATCGAGTCGGTGTACATGTTCACATTGTCGGAGAACGTGAAGGTCTTGATCTTGGAGTCGTAACTCCCATGGTCGCTCTCGATGATCTGGCCGTCCTTGTCCCTCAGGGACGCGCCTCCGCGGAACACGGCCACACTGTCCTTCGTGTTGTAGTCCAGATTGTTGGTCCTCAAAGTGTTGCGGTCCTTGTCCTGCAGCTGGACGAGAGCACCGCGGAACTCGGCGAGGTTGTCATCTATGTAGTAGTCAAGGCTTTCACTGCTGAGCACCGTGTTGTTCTGGATGATCTTGACGTTGCCGAACGCGTTGATCACGTTCAGGTTGACGTTCCACAGGGCGGTGTCGCAGATGAGCATCGTGGAGTTGTGTTCGAAGCGGGCGTGGCCAAGAGCCTTGCGGTAACTTGTCCCGTACTCCTCGACCTGCTGGAGCTCGTCACAGCCGAGCAGACGCACAAGGCTGTCTTTCTGCTCAGTGTTCTGAGCGGAAAGGCCTGCCGTCAAAAGCAGAAAAATCAATGAATATGCAAGGCGGAGCAGACGCATCAGTCTTCGGCGAATTTCTCCGCCCAGCCAGAGCGGTGGAAATCACAGTCCTTGAACATCGGATCTATCACGATGTGGGTCTCCTTGATCTTCTGCGCAAGGAAATCGTCGATGGCCTTCAGCTGTTTCTCCTGGCGGACCTGTTCCTGGAGCTGGCTGAAATCATCTTTGAAGGAGGCGGTGTGCGCCGGGATGATCTTGTCTACACGGATGATCTTGTAGAGGGTCTTGCCGACCACATAGTCCTTGACCTGGTCCTGACGGCCGTCGTTGTCCGTGGACTCGATCGGCTCGGAGATCTCGCCTTCCTTCAGGTCCTTGATGGCCCTGTAATCCTCCGGCTTGAGCTGGTCGATCTCGAAGTAGGCCGAGCCTGTGTCCGGGTCGGACATCTGGCCTCC
This sequence comes from bacterium, assembly GCA_963649695.1. Taxonomy (GTDB): domain Bacteria; phylum Bacteroidota; class Bacteroidia; order Bacteroidales; family UBA932; genus Cryptobacteroides. Next base: position 3,273 of record CAVJKE010000080.1, on the reverse strand, counting down.
GTTGGTCCTGGTGGCCGGATCCTGGGAGTAGAAGCTGGCCGCCAGCTGGAAGGTCACGGCACCGTTGTTGATCTCGGTACGGAGGCTGTCCAGAGTCTTGAACGCCTTCTCCCTGTCCTCATCGGTGTACTTAGGCTTCATCAGGATGTGGCGGGCGTTGAACATATCGCCCTTCTTCTCAATGACTTCTATGATGTGGAATCCGTCCGGAGTCTCGACGATCTGGGAGATCACGCCCGGCTTCAGGGCCATAGCCGCATCCGAGAAGACCGGCCAGAAGATTGACTTCGAGGCCATTCCGAGCTCGCCACCTTTGCGGGCGCTGCCCGGGTCTTCTGAATATATCCTCGCGAGCGTCGAGAACTTCTCGCCGTTGATGATCCTTTCGCGGAGTTCCAGCAGTTTCTCCCTCACGGCGAGGTTGGCGGCATCGCGGTCAGGGTAACGGCAGATCTGGCTCAGCTGGTACTTGATCGGCACGATCGGCAGATTCTTGGCGTCGACCGTGTCAAGATATTCCTGGACATCGTAAGGTGTCATCTCAGGGATCTTGCTCATTATCTGCTGCTGCTCCTGCTGGGTGAGGCTCATGTCCTCGAACTGCTTGCGCCATTCCTGACGGAGCCGGATCAGGGACTTCCCGAAATATTCCTCGACCTTGTCCTCGCCGCCGAGGTAGGTGAGCATCCTGTCCGCCTGCTGGGAAAGGCTTCCGTCGACCATATCCTGGTTGACGGTGAGAGAGTCGACCCTCGCCTGCATCAGGAATATCTTCGATTCAAGGATCGACTCCAGCACCTCGCAACGGACGTTCTTGTCCGAGGCCATTCCCTGCGCGGTTCTGTCCTTGACGGCGCTTTCGAGGTCGGAGATCAGTACCGCCTCGTTGCCGACGACCGCGACTGTCTTGTCGATGTAGGAATATTTCTGTGCTGAAGCCATCGCGCAGACCGCTGCGAAGGCGAAGAGTGTGAGTGCTGCTTTCTTTATCATTTCGAATAAATTTCAAAATCTTCCTTAACCTTGGCGTCTTCTATCAAGTCCCGTTCCAAACCGGCGAGAAGTTCGTGTTTTCTCAAACCGATGATGGCGTCGTGGATCCTGTCTTCGCAGTATTCCACCGGAGCGAGGTCGCCCGCCTTGACGAAATCCACGATGTAGGCCAGGGAAAGATTGTCTCCGTCCGTGATCTCGATGAAGTTCCCGGAGCGTTTTGAGAGCATCTGGACATAGTCCACGCCGAACTCCGAGGCCAGTTTGGCCGCGTCGGTCCACTTGTCGGACCAGTCGCGCCAGCGCTGGGCTGAATTGAAGGCGATGCTGTCGGCCGCCACGACGTCCTCAACCTTCGAGGAAGACATCAACTTTTTGATTTTCTGAAGGTTGGGAGAATCCTTAGGGATGAGCATGAACCTAGCCTTGAGGACAGGCCTCTCAAGCTTGAACGACTCCTTGTGGGACTCGTAATATTCCTCGATCATTTTGTCGGTGACGGTCGTGTCGAGCCTCTCGTTGACGTAGCGCTGCTCGTAGCGGTAGCGGAGAAGCGACTGCCTGTAGGCCTCGAGTTCCTTGGAGACATCCTTCTCCTCCTTGGAGAGGCACTTCTGCGCGATGTCGTCGAAGGCCTTGTCCCTGACCCAGGAATTTATGTAGAGTCCGGCGAGGTTGGCGCTGTCCTCGGGTGACGAACCCTTCGGGATCACGCCGTCCAATTCGGAGCGGTAGAGTTTGTGGCTTCCCAGTCTGGCCACCACCTCGCCATCGTGGACAAGGGATGAGATGGCCTTGCAGGCCGGTAGACCGGCGAGCAAGGCGCATAACAGGAAGATATGGAACTTTCCGCCCCGCATCTTGTTCTATCTTGAATAGTTAGGGGCTTCCTTCGTGATGGTCACGTCGTGAGGATGGCTCTCCAGGAAGCCGGCGTTGGTGATGCGCACGAACTTGGCGGAGCGAAGGTCCTCGATCTTGTGGGCGCCGCAGTAACCCATACCGGAACGCAGACCGCCGACAAGCTGGTAGACAACCTCGGAGACTGTTCCCTTGTAAGGCACCTGGGCCACGATTCCTTCAGGAACGAGCTTCTTGACATCGGACTCCATGTCCTGGAAGTACCTGTCCTTGGAGCCCTGCTCCATAGCCTCGAGAGAACCCATTCCGCGGTAAGCCTTGAAACGGCGGCCGTTCATGATGATGGTCTCGCCCGGAGACTCCTCCGTGCCTGCGAGCAGAGAGCCGGCCATGATGGTGCTGGCGCCCGCCGCGAGGGCCTTGACGATGTCGCCGGAGTACCTGATACCGCCATCGGCGATGACAGGGACACCTGTGCCTTTAAGGGCGTCGGCAGCCGAAAGGACGGCCGTGAGCTGTGGCACACCGATGCCGGCGATGATTCTGGTGGTGCAGATGGAGCCAGGTCCGATGCCCACCTTGACGGCCTTCACGCCGGCCTCGACGAGGGCTTTCGCACCTTCGGCCGTGGCCACGTTACCGGCGACGATCTGGTAGTCCTTGAATGCGTCGCAAGCCTTCTTGATCATCTGGAGAACGCCTTCGGAATGGCCGTGGGCTGTGTCGAGGACGACGGCGTCGGCCCCGGCGTCGATCAGAAGACCGATCCTGTCGATGGTGTCGGACTTGATGCCGGCCGCAGCGGCGACCAGAAGACGGCCCTTGCTGTCCTTGGAGGCGATAGGGTTGTCCTTGATCTTCATCAGGTCCTTGTAGGTGATCAGGCCGACGAGCTTGCCGTCCTTGTCGACGACAGGGAGCTTCTCGACCTTGCTGTGCTGGAGTATCTTGGTGGCTTCGGCGAGAGTGATGCCCTTAGGGGCGGTCACGAGATTCTCGCGGGTCATAATCTCGGAGATAGGCTGCTTCATGTTCTCGAGGAACCTCAGGTCACGGTTGGTGACGATGCCGATGAGGTAGCCGTTGGCGTCGACCACAGGGATGCCGCCGACGTGGTGCTTCTTCATCATCGCGAGAGCGTCGCCCACGCTCGCTTCAGGTCCTATGGTCACAGGGTCGTAGATCATTCCGTTCTCGGCCCTCTTGACGCGGCGTACCTGCTCGCACTGCTGCTCGATGGTCATGTTCTTGTGAATCACACCGATACCGCCGGAGCGGGCCATCGCTATGGCGAGGTCAGCCTCTGTCACGGTGTCCATCGCGGCTGACACGACAGGAGTGTGCAGCTTGATGTCTGTTGTGAAATTAGTGGTGACATCCACGTCACGTGGGAGTACGTCGGAGTGTGCCGGAACGAGC
>CAVJKE010000079.1:0-8101 GCA_963649695.1 bacterium | reverse complement strand
CACGTTACCCCCTTCCTAAATCCCTCCCCTCGGGGGAGGGACTTACTCCGTCACTGCCGTGACGGGAAATAAGATGTCTCGCACGGACGAAACTTTACTTCTTCCAATAATAACATCTGCGATATCCTACAAATTTAACAAAAATCCACTATCTTTGTCAAAGAATTCCAGAGGGGGAAAGAAAAGATGACAATCACCGAAGCAAAATTCGCAGGCAGCTGCACCCGAGTAAGCCAAAAGCCATCCCGCAGACTGCCTGAGTTCGCGTTTATAGGACGCTCCAACGTCGGCAAATCATCGCTGATCAATATGTTGTGCGCCAACCGCAAGCTGGCGAAGACCTCCTCCACTCCGGGGAAGACCAAACTCATCAACCACTTTCAGATCAATGACACCTGGTACCTTGTGGACCTTCCGGGCTACGGCTTCGCGAAGATTTCCAAGGAAGGCAGGGATGAACTGAGGAAGATGATCAACGACTACATCGAGAAGTCCGAGGAGCTGGTGGTCCTCTTCGTGCTGGTCGACTCAAGGTACGACATCACTAAGATCGACAGGGAATTCATCGCGGGACTCGGAGAGAACGGGATACCGTTCGCGATCATATTCACGAAAGGAGACAAGCTCGGCCCGAACGCGCTGAAGGCGCAGATCGAGAAGGACAAGGCCATCCTTTCGGAGGATTGGGAAGAGCTTCCGCCGATGTTCGCCTCGAGCGCCGAGACGGGCGCGGGAAGGCAGGAGATTCTCGACTACATAGAAAAATACATAAATTTAGCATAGCGCAATGTACATCGAACACAGAATGGAATTGTTTGCTTGCAGGGCCTCGAAAGACTTTGCCTGCAAGGTTGTCGACGAGTTGAACAAGATCGGAGCCGCAAGCGGTGAGAATTACCATCTCGGAGAGTCTGAGGTGACCCGCTTCAGCGACGGCGAGTTCGTACCTTCATTCACGGACAGCGTCAGAGGCGCGACCGTGTTCATCCTGCAGTCAACATTCCCTCCGACAGAAAACCTGATGGAGCTTCTTCTGACCATCGACGCGGCCAAGAGAGCGTCCGCCGACAAGGTCATCGCCGTGATGCCGTACTTCGGCTGGGCAAGGCAGGACCGCAAGGACAAGCCGCGCGTCTCGATCGGCGCCAAACTGGTGGCCAACCTTCTGACTGCCGCCGGAGTGGACAGAATCATGACCTGCGACCTCCACGCCGACCAGATCCAGGGTTTCTTCGACCTTCCTGTGGACCATCTTTACGCCAGCAAGGTGTTCATCCCTTACCTCAGGTCGCTGAACATCGAGAACCTCGCCATAGCCGCTCCTGACATGGGCGGAGCCAAGAGGGCCAACGCCTACGCCAAGGAACTCGCCTGCCCTGTCATCATCTGCCACAAGTCCAGGGAAAGAGCCAACGTGGTGGCCTCCATCACCGCCATCGGTGACGTCGAGGGCAAGAACATCGTGATCGTGGACGACCTCATCGACACGGCCGGCACTCTCGTGAAGGCCGCCGAGGTGCTGATGGGCAAGGGAGCCGCCAGCGTCAGGGCCTGCGCCACCCACGCCGTGCTTTCCGGCCCGGCCTACGACAGAATCAACAATTCCTGCCTCAAAGAGGTGTTCGTGACCGACACGATTCCTCTCAAGAGCGGTGTGGACACAAGCAAGATCAAGGTCGTCTCGATGGCCGGGACCTTCGCCTCGGTGATCCGCAAGGTGTACAACTACGAGCCGATCAGCACGGAATTCATTTTCTAGGCGAAGGCTCGGACAAAGAAAAAATCCGCTCCGGCGGAAAGAATTTTTCCATAAAGGAGTATAATAATGCTGCAGACCCTCATAGCCACCTTCGTCATCCTTGCGATAGGAGTGTTCGGAATGTGTTTCAACATCATATTCCGCAAGAACGGCAAGTTTCCGGAAACGGAGATCAGCCGCAACGAGAACATGCGCAAGCTCGGGATCAAGTGTATGAGGGAGCAGGATGAGGAGATCTTCTCACAGAAGAAGCCTCAGAAGAGCGGAGCCTGCTCCGGCGAATTCAGCGACTCCTGCATAGGCTGCGGACTCTACGACATCGAGTCCAAAAGCAGGAAAGAAGGCGCTGACGGAAAGCAGTGCGGGAAAGACTAACGATAAAAAGTTGAGATAATGAATCTGGTAGCCATAGTAGGCCGACCGAATGTCGGCAAATCGACCCTCTTCAACAGGCTTGTCGGAATGCGGCAGGCCATTGTCGACGAGACAGCCGGCGTGACAAGAGACCGCCACTACGGCAAGTGTGAATGGTGCGGAAACGAGTTCTCGGTAGTGGACACGGGCGGTTGGACGACCAACTCCGACGATGTGTTCGAAGAGGCGATCCGTCGTCAGGTGGTGATCGCCATCGAAGAGGCTGACGCCATCATCTTCATGGTGGAGGCGGCGGCCGGCATCACGGACTACGACGCCGAGATAGCCGACATCCTCCGCCGCAGCGGCAAGCCTGTGACGCTCTGCGTGAACAAGGTGGACTCCGGAGACAAGATGTTCGACGCCTACCAGTTCTACTCTCTCGGGCTGGGAGAGATCTGGGCGATTTCTGCCGCCAATGGAAGCGGCACCGGAGACCTTCTGGACGAGGTCATCAGAACCCTGCCTCCTGAGAAGCCGCGCAAGGAGGACGACGACCCGAACCTGCCGCACATCACCATCGTGGGCAAGCCTAACGTGGGCAAGTCATCCCTCACCAACGCCCTTCTCGGCGAGGAAAGGAACATAGTCACCCCGGTGGCCGGCACCACAAGGGACTCGATCTCGACACACTACAACAAATTCGGCCACAACTTCATGCTTGTGGACACGGCCGGAATGCGCCGCAAGGCCAAGGTCAACGAGGACCTTGAGTTCTACTCGGTCATGCGTTCCATCCGCGCGATCGAGAATTCTGATGTCTGCATCCTTATGATCGACGCCAACACCGGAATGGAGGCCCAGGACATGAGCATCTTCAACCTGATCGTCCGCAACCGCAAGGGCTGCGTGCTTGTCGTCAACAAATGGGACCTCTTCACCAAGGACAGCAACACGATGAAGGAATATGAAGCCTCGCTCCGCCGCAGGATCGCTCCTTTCGACGACGTGCCTATCATCTTCACCTCGGTCGTGAACAAACAGAGGATAATGGATGTCCTCGACGCAGCCAGAAGGGTGTACGACAACTACTCCAGAAAACTCTCCACGGCAAGGCTGAACGAGGCCCTGCTGCCGGAAATCGAGAACTACCCGCCACCTGCGTGGAAGGGCAAGTACGTGAAGATCAAGTACATCACCCAGCTACCTACCAGCTTCCCGTCATTCGCCTTCTTCTGCAATCTGCCGCAGTACGTCAAGGAGCCTTACAAGAGATTCCTCGAGAACAAGCTGAGGGAGCATTTCGACCTCAACGGCTGCCCTGTGCAGATCTTCATGAGGGCGAAATAGCCTCACGAGCCTATGCTGCCCGAGATTCTGAAAGCATATTCGATAGGCATCTGCGCATCGGCGCCCCTCGGGCCGGTGGCTATTCTTGTGCTTCAGAAATCGCTCTGCTACGGCCACAAGGCCGGCTTCACGACAGGTCTCGGGGCCACCGTCATCGACACGACCTACGCCGTCATCTCGATCTTCGCCCTGGCCTTCGCACAGAATTTCATCCAGACCTACGAATCGTTCATATTCCTGATAGGTGGAATCGTGCTGGCGTTTCTGGGCTATTCGATGGCCTTCAAGGACCCGTTCAGGAAGATGGAGCCGGGGGACGCGCTGGAACGCGGGGCCTCTGTCAAGGACTTCCTCCAGGCCATCGCCACCGCGGCCTCCAACCCCGGAGCGATCTTCGTGATGATAGCCCTGTTCGCCTTCTTCCAGGTGGACGTGGGCGACAGAAGTTTCAGGGTGCTGCCTCTCATCCTTGCGGTCGCCGCCGGGTCGATGACCTACTGGTTCTTCTTCTCCTGGTTCTTCAGCAGCTGCCGCAAAGCGTTCAACATGAGGACGATACTCTGGCTCAACCGCATAGCGGGCATAATCATAATCATCATAGGCATCGCCCTGCTCGGCGAGGGAGGGTACGACCTGGTTTTCCACAGAAGTTAAATAATTCATGAATATGGAAGAGAAAGAAGATAGACAAAAAAGCGGGAGTTTTCTTGGCAACTGGATTGTCAAGAACATCCTGCTGGCCATTCTGATGTTCGCCGTGCTTATCGGCGCGAGCGCGTTTCTTCTGAACAGCATAACGAACCACGGCAAGATGATCGAGGTGCCGGATTTCACCAGCCTGTCAGAGACAGAAGCCAAGCACGCAGCTTCGGCCGCAGGTCTCCGCACCGAGGTCATCGATTCCATCTTCGTCCGCAAGATGGAGAAGGGAGCGGTGTACAGCCAGAACCCAAAAGCCGGCTCGATGGTCAAGAAAGGCCGCAGGATCCTGCTCACCATCAACGCCAGAAACGCCAAGAAGGTCAGCATGCCTAACCTTGTCGGCTACTCGATGAGACAGGCCAAGGCCGAGCTGAATTCAAAAGGTCTCGCGCTCGGTAAACTCATCTATGTCAACGACATAGCCACCAACAACGTCCTCAGGCAGATCTACAGGAACAGGGAGATAAAGGCAGGCCGCCCGATCGAGACCGGCTCGGAGATCGACCTCGAGGTCGGACTCAATCCGGAGGACAATCTCACCTACATCCCGAATGTCAAGGGGCTGAAGTACCTTAGGGCCGTGGATGCCATCCACGACAACTCACTGAACATCAGCCGTCTGCACTTCGACAAGACGGTGAAGAACTACAGCGATTCGCTCAACGCCAGCGTGAAGAGGCAGAGTCCTGAGCCGAGCGGCCATCCGACCCTGATGGGTTCGGACGTGACCCTGTACCTCGGACTGGAGACATCACAGACAGAATAGATCAAGCAGAGAAGTGGACGAAGGGAAAATCTACAGCAACGCCGAAGACTGCATCGAGGACGAGGAGCAGGGAATGTTCGAGCATTTCCGGCTCAACGTCGATGTCGGCCAGACTCCTATGAGGGTGGACAAATATATGGCCACCCATCTTGAGGACACCTCACGGCACAGAGTCCAGTGCGCCATCAAGGAAGGCTATGTGAGGGTGAACGACAAGGTGGCCAAGGCCAACCTCACCATCCGCCCGGGCGATGTCATCCGTTTCGTGATGCCTTACCGCCGCAGAGGCCTGGAGATCCTGCCGCAGGACATTCCTCTTGACATAGTCTACGAGGACGATGACCTTCTCGTGGTCAACAAACCGGCCGGGATGGTGGTCCATCCGGGCCACGGCCATTTCGAGGGGACCCTCATCAACGCCCTCTCCTACCATCTGGGAATATCCCAGGGGCCGGACGCGACGGACGAAAGGATGGGCATCCTCGTGCACCGCATCGACAAGGACACCTCCGGGCTTCTTGTCGTGGCGAAGAACGACGAGACCCAGCTCGACCTTGCCAGGCAGTTCTTCGAGCATTCGATCGAAAGACGCTACGTGGCCGTGGTCTGGGGCAATCTGAAGGGAGATGAAGGCACGGTCGACGGCAACATCGGCCGAGACCCAAACGACAGGCTCCGCTTCAAGGTCTACCCCGGCGACGATGAAAGGGGCAAGCACGCGGTCACGCACTACAGGGTTCTGGAGAGGTTCGGCTATGTGACCGTGGTGGAATGCAAGCTGGAGACCGGAAGGACCCACCAGATCAGGGTGCATATGACCCACATCGGTCATCCTCTGTTCAACGACGAAAGGTACGGCGGCTCGGAGATCCGCAAAGGCACGATCTACGCCAAGTACAGGCAGTTCATCCTGAACTGCTTCGAGATCTGCCCCCGCCAGGCCCTGCACGCCAAGACCCTGGGCTTCGTCCATCCCGGCACGAAGAAGTGGATCCAGTTCGACTCCCCTATCCCGGACGACATGGAGACGATGATCGCCAAATGGCGGGCCTACGTGAACACGAAAAAAAGCGAAGAGTGATCTTCGCTTTTTTTGTTCATAATTAACGTCTATGCAGGACTCTTCCCCGCAGGCCTACAGCTTGACCATCAGCAGGTTGGTGTAGGTCTTGTCACCGGCCGCATAGCCGCTGTAGGACGAGCCGTCGAAGAGCAGGAACTTGTAGCCGTTCACCTGGAACTCCGAACCGGCCATAGGACGGAAACGGAGGTAGCCGTCGTCAGTGAATCCGAACTCGAGAGCCGAGGACTGACCCCAGATGCCTGTGTAGAGATCCGAAACGAAGCCGAAGACCACCGTCATGTAGCTGAACTCGCCGAGATTCTGGCTGTTGAGCCTGATGCAGTGCAGTGAAGGAATATATTCCCCGGTGACCTCAGGGCTGTAGTTCTTGTAGTTGCTCAAGCCCTTGATGGACACCTTGTTCTCCCCTGTCTTTATGACATCGACCCTGAAGGCCTCGCTCGAGGATGTGCCGTCAGAGTCCGAAACAGTGGCGCTGAGGAGGTAGGAGCCGACGAAATCGTCGATGCTCTTCGCGAGATAAGTCTCTGAATGCGAGCGGGTGGAGATGGTGGCTGAAGTCTCCACCACATCTCCTTGGACATTGTAGAGCCGCAGGAGGATCTTGTACTCCTTTCCCTCGTTGGCCGAATATGTCAGGTGTACGCCTTCCTCGGTGTTGGCCGAGGCCACATAGGTGTCCTCAAGGCTGTCTCCAAGCACGCTGAAAATCTTGTCGAGAGTGTAGTACTCCGCATAGTAGTCCAGAATCTCCTTGTAACCCATCACATATTCAATCCTCACTACATTCTTCACCTTCAGGTCCCAGGCTATGCTTGTGTAAGGGTCTTTCTCCGGGAGCGACAACCCGCAGGCGACGACCTGCGGAAGTATCGTTCCGTCAGGGTCATAGGTGAACCTCACGGCAACCTCTTCGCCAGGCACACCCTCCGAGGTGAACGGCACTGCCACAAGGGTGTTCGTCCCTACTCCCGCGGTCACCGTCAGGCTGTCGGCCGTGAAGGTCAGGACATCGGTAGCGGTTCCCAGACATATTCCCGAAACAGCCTCCGAGATGGCCGCGGCGTCGGAGGAGATGTCTCCGCTCACGACTACGGCCTTGCAGTAAGAGACATAGTCATTGAAATCGAAGCTGAAGGTTCCTTCGCCCTTGTAGGTGGCGGAGTCTATGACAGGGTCGGTATCGTGGTCGCCCTCGAAGACGAGAGTCTCCTCACCGTAGCCATAGTAGCCGCTGTCAGGAATATAGTAGATCACATTCAGGGTGAAAGTCCTGTCGCCGTCCCAGGTGCAAGGGAACGAAGAGTAGTAAGTGTCGCTGCCAAGGTACTGGGCGAGGTCGGAAACATACACATAAGAGGCGCTCGACTCGTCATAATAGCCGATGGACTGCCCCGGCACGGAGACGGTCTTGTTCTTCCAGTCTACCGTGAAATTAAAATAGGAACCCGAAGCCCAGTCCACCAGACGGAACACGTTGTCGGTGCCGGTTGCGACCTCGACAGGAATGCCGGTCTGCCAGCCCGTGTAGAACTGGGAGAAGTTGTAGGTGGCCGTCTGCTGGACGGTCTCGCCGCTTTCCGTAGTGCGCATATACGGCTCCCATTCAAGGGTGAAAGAGGCGCTCACGCTAAGAAAGTCGCTGAACTGTCCGATGTAGGCGGAGTCCTCTCCAAGTTCGGCGTCGCGGCCTATGATCGCGAGCGACACGCTCACCGAAGAACCGAGGATCACATCGGACATGTCCACCTTCAGCGGCACGTCAACGGTGTACTGACCGTCCGGGATGACAACCGTGTCCTTGATGGAGAACAGGCCTGCGTCCTTGCCGCTTTTTTCAAGAAGCACCCTGTAGGTGCCTTTGTTGCCGCTTCTGGCGAGGGTCACGGCGATCGTTCCTTCTTCCGTACCCTGGGCGAATTCCTTGCTCATGCTGCTCTGCAGGAAATGGATCTCACGGTCATCGTCGGAATTGCCCGCGGCGGTCAGGCCGAGCTGCTCCTGCGAGCAGGACAGCAGGGCGGCGGACACCAGCGACACGAAGAATATTTTAAATAATATCTTTTTCATATTCAATCAATTACAG
>CAVJKE010000078.1:0-8154 GCA_963649695.1 bacterium | reverse complement strand
CTGGGCATAGGCAGCGATACCTGCGGCACCTCCGCGATAATCAGCCGTGTACTTATTGTTGACCACTCCGTAGAAATTACCGGCAGTGGCGGTAGCAGTAACGTCCCCGCTATTGGTGCAGTCAAGTATGGATCCCTGATAAGAGTATCCGGCAATTCCGCCTACGAAAACGGTTGACGTCACAGCACCGGAATTCGAGCATTTGTTAAGGTTGGCATAAGAAAGGGAACCACCAACTCCTCCCACATAGAGATTGTTGCCAGTTACGGCTCCCTCGTTGGAGCAATTGTTTATCTCTACCGTATTGAGAACCTTATTGGTGTTGTCAACCCAACTTACGATTCCACCTGCGTAGTTGACACCTGACACAGTTGCCGAGTTCTTGCAGTTGGAAATGGTAATGGACGGTTTGCTGTTATCTTTGGTTCTTGTACGGGCGAAACCCACAAGACCCGCAGCGTGCTTGTAGTTGGACTTCACGTTTCCGGCGACAGTCACATCGTGGATGTAGGCTGAATCTGAAACATTGGCGAACAGGCCGGAGGCTGCGTAGGAAGTGTTGTCAAGATTGACGGTGACAGTCTTGCCGTTACCGTCGAACTCGCCCTGGAAAGGGATGTTCCCTTCAGCGATCTCATTGCCGACACCGCTGGCTCCATCCTTACCGATAACAGTTCCCTTGCTGTCAAACTTGACGCTTCCGACAGACTCTCTGACGACCGAGATATCGTTCATCAGTTTGACGCTCTTGCCGCGCATCGTGTTACCGGCATTGACATAATTTGAGAACACGAGGAACTCGGCGTAGGTGCTGATCTGGTAAGGGTTGCTCAGTGAACCGTCTCCGCCAAGAGCGCGGAGATTCTCACCGATGCTGCCAAGATCATAATAAGCGTTGACTTTCAGCTCCTTGTCAGAAACGGTGGTCTTGCTATCGATAGCCTTGTCAAGATCAAGGGTGATGGCAGCCATCGTGAATCCTGCCTTGTAAGTGCCAGGAATGACGCTGGCGTAGAAACGGTTACCGTTGTTACCGTCCACATTGACAGTCACATCCTGTGAATATCCGTTCTCTGAAGAAGTGGTTATGACAGGTGAGCCGGTGGAAAGGTCAACCGTGAATGTTCCGGCGACTTTGGTGCCGTCAGAGTTGATGGACACGGCTTTGACAGGAGTCGTGACAGTGGCAGGCACCTTGAAGCTGAGTACAGATGTCACGTTCTTCATCTTGACATACCTGTCATTTGCCACAGCGCAGGCGATGTTGGCGCTGCCGAAAGTTCCGTTCTGAACACTCGGAACAGTCACATTGATTTTGCCGTCCTCAGTGATTCCGCTCACAGCGGAAACCGGATAAACGACGTAGATCTTGCCTTCAAGTGTGGTGGAGAACTCGAAATATTTCTGTCCGGCGTACTTGGAGTCGACCGTAAGTGTGTCAGCATCAGTTCCGTTGGAGACATAAATCTTATCTCCTTCAGCCCATACGGTCTTGCCTTGTTTCGTGATTTCAGTCCTTGTCTGGACATCTTCGTTGAAAGAGCAGGTGAATGACCTGACTTCCTTGCCGGTCTGCTCGTTCTCGAAGATTTCTTCACGGGCGCAGGATGCCGATGCCATCGCAAGGGCAGCCGCGAAAAGAATGTATAATGATTTTTTCATCTTAAACGCTCATTTAGGATTACTTGTTCCAGCTCCAACCCGGTTTGTCATAGTCCTCTGTGCCGGAGGAGTTGTCAGGCTGGGTAGGTTCTTCGTTCTTCTTTACCTCGACCTTGAGGATCTGCCAGGTGCCTGCGCTCTTGCTTTCGTCGCTGATGTACTTGAAAGCGAACTGCACGGTCGAGCCGACATATTCATCAAGTTTGATTTCCTCAGAGGTCATTTCCTCAGAGCCAAGCTCGTCAGGATAGGAGAAGGTGATGGCGACAGGGGTCCAGTCGCCGCCGTTCTTGCTGATGTAGAGAGCGGTCTGCTCCTTGGCCTCATCGATGGTAGCGAAGTCGCGGACGATGTGGGTGAACACAAGGACAGGCTTCTCGGCGCCGGCGAGGTTGACTTTCTCAGTGTAGAGGGTCGTCTCGGTGGTGTAGTTGCCGTTCTTGTAGCCTGAAGCGCGCCAGCCGGTGGAGGCTGACCAGGTCCAGAGCGCATCGAAAGCGTAAGGGAACACCTGGTTGTTGATGACCACTCCGTTCTCGGCGGCCTTGTAGTCGGCGGTGTAAGGGAATGACTTCGTCGCGGCCGTGCTTGGGTCAGGCTCTGAATATGCAGTCACACTTTCGAGGAAAGCGTACTTGAGCTGGGCCTTGCCGTCGACTGCCACGCGGTAGCCGACAACGGTGACGGTGTAACGTTCCTTCACTTTTTCAAGAGCGCCGCCTTCGGTGCCGTAGGCCTGCTCCGAAGCGTTGAGTCCGGCGACGGTGATCGAACCGGTCTCATCGACGAGGGTGAAAGAACCGTCGCTCTTGAGATTCTTGACGGTGCCTGAGAGCCTGTACCTCTGGTAGGTGTAGGCGTTCTGGGCGTTGGAGACTTCCTTGGCCGTCGAAGCGACGATTTCAGGAATATACTCCTTTTGTTTCACGGTCAGCTTCGCTGAAAGCGTAGCGTCCTCAGATTTGAATGTGACAGTGCCTTCGCGGCCGACATTGTCGCTGGCCTTGACGGTGATCTTCACTGTCTGGACTTCCTTCGCGGCTTCGCCCTGCAAAGGTTCCACTGTGATCCAGGAATCAGAGCTGGACGCCGTCCACTTGACGGTGGCCGTAAGGCTGGCATTCTGCGTGCCGCCTTCCGCGCCGAAACTCAATTCGCTTGGACTGACCTTCACTACAGGGTCCCCGAAATCGGTCCCCTTTTCTCCGCAGGCGGAAAATGCGGTAACCGCAAGCGCCGCAGCGGCCAGATTGGTTAATAAGCGTAATTTCATTGTTTATAAAATTAAAGTGATTAGAAATTAGTTCCTTGTAAAGTACATACTTTCGGTGTTGCTGCCATTGTAGTTGGCCTGGTAGATGACATCGTAATTAGCCCCCAGGGTGGAAGCACTTGAGGAAGAACTCTTCACACAGGAGATTCCGGCGATGTAGTACGCAGCGTTGGCGGTCTTCTGACCGGCGTTGAAGTACTGGTACTTCAGCTTGGAGAAATCCTCGCTGACGGTGAACCAGAGCCAATCGTAGTCGGTGCTTGAGAAAGCCTTGCTGCCAGGAGCGAAGACATAGCCATTCCAGTAGCCTGTGGAGCATTCCGGCAGATAGGCGACATAGCTTCCGTTACCGGCGGCCTGCGCCGAACGCCTGTCGAAGAACACGCCGAACTTCACCTTACCGGCTTCATAGTCGATCTCCACGCAGGCGTCCAAAGTGGAATCCAGGTAGAGTCCTTTGATTCCGAGATTGTTGGTGTGGGACGCGCCTGAAGCGTCGGTGAGGGTCTGGCTCACGAGAGGCGCTCCGAAGGTGACCTCGGTGATGTCAGCGTTGGTGTTCCCCTTGCCCATGGTCTTGTTAGGGTCGAAGAGTTTGGAATACAGTTTCCAGGTGCCCTTCAGATCCTCTACGGAAATCTGGGTGACAGAATAAACCGAACCGTTCGGAAGGGTCAGGGACGCCGTCCTCGGCCTGCCGGTCGAGTTGGCGGTCCAGGAGACCTTGCCAGCCGAGTAGCTCAGCCAGTCAGAGGTGGCAGAGCCGTCTCCGCCGGCCACGGTCTTGCTTCCCGCAGCGTCGTCAGTCCAGATGTTGCTGTCGGAGGCACCCACATTGAAGGTCTTCGAGAGAGTGTTGCTGGAAGCGTCCCAGGAATCGTAGGCCACAAGTGAAAGCACGTAGGATCCGTTGCCGAGGCTGCCCAGCGAGCAGGACCACTCGCTCTTCATTCCGGAGGTCTTTGGATGCTTGTAGAAATCCGCAAGAATCTTCTTCGTGGACACGACCGTTCCGTCAGCCTTCTTGAGGCTGAGGACATAGTGGTGGACGAACTCGTCATCCTTGCCGGCGGCCCAGGTGGCTGTCACTGCTGATTCCTCGACATTGACATCAAGGGTCGAAAGCGACGGAGCGCCGTTGGCCAGGCTGCGGGTCGTGTGGTTGAACTGCGTGAGATTGGCCTTGGCGGTGTTCGGATAGCGGCTGACAAGAGGCTCACCGATGACATCCTTGTTGTAGAAATCCATCCTGAGGACCCGCATATTCCCGCTGGCGTCGAACTGAAGCAGGTTGCCCTGCGAGAATTCGTTGCAGTCCTTCATCGTGGTGGCGGAGGCCATATTCTCGTAGCCGCCGTTCTCAAGGGCCATATAACGGGTCGAAGCGCAGCCGAAGACCGTGAAGTCTCCCTGCCATACGCTGCGAGGGTCGTTCAGAGGAAAGTGCAGATGGCCGCCGAACACAACTGCCTGAGGATATTTCTTCAGCACAGGGGTCAGGGCGTCGGTGGCCCAGTAGTGAGGCAGGGATGAAGACCAGATGCCGTCGGCCTCGCCGAGCAGACTTCCGTAGATCGTGTTGTAGATCATAGGGTGAGTCAGCACGATGACGTACCTCTCCGGATCCTCCTCGGTGATCGCCTTCAACTGGCTGTCCAGCCAGGTCACGGCCGTGTTGTCGTACATGATCGGAGAGTCTCCGTTCGGGGAGATCGTCAGGATGTGGTAGTCTCCGACAATGCAGTGACGCGCCTCGTACTTGGTGCGCATATCGTTGTCCTGGTCTGCCTGGAAGTAGCTGTCTCCGAAGGCGTTCCTGATGTAGGCCACATCAGAGACCATAGAGGATGCCCAGGCGTAGTTAGGTACGTCGTGGTTGCCGATGGTGTAGATCATCGGGGTCTTCGTGACATCGATCTCGGACTCGAGAACTGTCTTGAACGTGTTCAGCCAGGAATTGTTCGGATTGTCGATCAGGTCGCCCACAACGAGAACTCCAGCCATTCCGTTCTGGTCGGACTCTGAGGCCTTGGCCTTGAGCTGCTCGAGGGCGGCTTTCCACTTGGTCGTAGGAGCGGAGGAGCTGTTGATGTGCACGTCGCTGACGACTCCGAGAGAAAGGACGATGTTCTTCGTGTCGAACGTCGTCGTCTTCTCCGACGGTCTGGTGATGACGAAATCAGGAGCGGTGTAGACCTTGCCGCCCTCAACGGTCAGCGAAGAAGAGGTCTTGGCATAGCCGATGACCTTGCCTGCGGCGTTGTAGGCGGTGAGAGTGTAGCCTTTGCTGAGTTTCAGTCCCGGATACAGTCCGAAGTAGCAGGTCACGCCCGGCTTCACGGATTTCTGCAGAGATTCGGCGGAAGTGAAGGTCGGAGTCGAGTTGCCGTTGACATTGAAACTGCTGAAGGAAACGAGCATATTCTTGCTGACCTTCTCGCCGTTGTTTCCTGTCAGGACGACCGAAGCGACAGCCGCCTCGTCCACCTTGAAGGACAGCAGGGAGAATGTGTTCCTGAACTCGAGAGCGGTGGACTCGCCTGTGCAGGCGGCCACGGTAACGGTCGGTCTGGCGATGGCGTCGCCGTCAAGGTTGGCGGTCGACCAGTTTGTCTTCTGGTAACCTGCCACGCCCGTTCCCGGAATCATCGCATAGTAGCCGGAAGCCCCGCCAGGCAAGGTAGATGCGGCGAATTTCGCGGTACGGCCGTCAGCGGAGACCTCGGAAGCCGTAAGGCTTTCGGTGACATATTCATCATTCACGATGCAGGCGACCTCGATGGCCTCACCCTCGCTCCAGGAGGACTTGAACTCCGGAGTCGCAGTGTCGACGAAGGAAGCGGTGAAGACAGGCGGTTCCTTTTCAGGCTGGATCTCTCCGGCCGTGAGGACCTTTCCCGCCTCAAGGGTGACCTTGTCTGAATATTCAGACTTGCCCAGGGCCTTTCCTGCGGCATCGTAGGCGGTGAGGGTGTAGCCCTTCTCGAAGACGATGCCCGGCACAAGGTTGATGAAGCAGACACCGGCCTCGGTGACGGCGGCCTTGACGCTCTTGCCGTCCTCGGAAGCGGTCATCTCGCCGCGGGAAGCGCCTGCGGTCACTGAATAGTCAGCTGCGGAAACCGTGGCGGCATAGTTCAGCGTCTCGCCGTTGTTGCCTTCCAGCACGATGGACTTCGTCGCCTCGTCGGTGACATTGACCTTGATGAATGAATATATGTTCTTAAAACTCAGCGATGTAGCTCCCTTGGAGGCCTTCGCCACGGTCACGGTGCGGGTTTCGGAAGGAGTTTGTGAGACCTTCCAGCCGGCGGCCGTATCGCATCCCGTAACGCCAGTTCCGGAAACATAGGCATAGTACTCGTCGCAATCAGCTTTGACTGTGCCTTTGGAAGTGATGACGGCACTGGCGGAAGAGATAGACGAAACGGTCATAGTCTCCTCAACGGTCTTGCCGTCCTTCACGCCCACGACCTGCACGGCGTCGCCTTCCGACCAGGCGGTCTTGAACGGATCGCCCGCGGAAGCGTCAAGAGCGACCGTGAAAGAGGCCGCTTTGACTTCCGTTTCCGGGTCGTCAGACTGCGGCTCCTGCTTCTCTTTGCAGGAAGATGCGGTGGTGAGAAGCACGAGAGCAGCCAGTAATATTGATTGATATAATTTCATTGAGCAATTAAATTTAATCAGCCAGTGAAGGGATGTAGCCGTAAGGGATCAGTTCCCAAAGGTCGATGAAGCCGTCGGCGTTGTTCCAGGAATTCTTGAACACGATGGCGAGGTACTGTCCGCTCGCACCCTGCGTAGCGGCAACGGAACTCATTGATTCCGAAGTACCCAGCTGTGTGCTGAGGAACGGAATGCCATAGTCGTTCAGATAGTCGGCGTCATCAGGGTTGTAGCTTGAGTCGCCCACATAGATGGACAGGTCCTTCACGTACCTGAGAGAAGAGGCCTCAGGATTCAGGCAGAAGACGAACCTTGTGAAGGAATATTCCTCACCGGCAGAGGTCATCGTGTTGATGGACAGGATTTTCGGGAAGACGTTCTTCTTGTCGCTATCCTTGGAGCTGTGCCAGCTGTACGCCGACCTGTTGTACTTGCCGTCGAGGATCTTGTCGGCGGTGTTGATGCCGAAGTACTGGCCGCTGGTGACGGAGACATTCCATCTTGAGCCGTCGAGCTTGTAGGAGATGCCGTCGACAGACTTCTGCCAGCTGCTCCAGACCGTGTCCTTGCCGTTGGTCGGGCAATAAGCGGATGAATATTCAAACCTCTTGCCTTTCAGAGCGTTAGGGAAGACAACGGTGTCCCTGCCAGGGACCAGCACCGTCTCGCAGTCGACCCACTCTTCGTTGCGGTCCTTGAAGCGGAAACGGGTGGCGATCATCTCGTCCGTGGCCTTGGAAAGGATGATGGTGGCGGCTTTGCCGTCCTCATCCATCAGAGCGGACTTGATGGTACGCTGCGAACGGGAGACAATCCAGCTGTCGCCGTAAGGTGAGACCGTGATCTCCGATGCGAGCGACTGGTTCTGCGAGTCATCGTAGTTGACGATGTCGAAGGTGTAGGAACGGTCTTCAAGGTCAGCCACATTGATCGAGACCTTACCGTCAGGATAGTCAGTGTAGTCAATGCTCTGCGAACTTGCGTAGTTGTCCCAGAAAATCGTGGCCGTGCGGACAGCCGGGTCCATAGGCTTCTCCCAGGACACGGTGACATTCTTGTAGCCGGAAACCGAGGTCAGATTGATCGGCTTGGCCGGGTAGTCATAGCCGCCTTTCTTGACCCACTGCTTGTAGATGTCGTCCTGGCTTGAGCAGGAGACGACAGCGGCCGCGGCGCAGGCCATAGTCAGTATAAATATCGCTGTTTTTTTCATATTCATAATCTTAAGACAGGTTATTCAACAACTCGTCCGTAAAGTGTGATCTCTCCGAGCTGGACGGCTGAAGTGGACGCATCCGGCATTGACCAGGCCGCAAACGAAGTCATCACGATCCTCAGATAGCGGAAATGGTCGTAGGCGTGAGGGTACTGGTTGTCATCCAACTCGAAATCGTTGCCGGAGTTGAAGGCTTCCTGGTCTTCCTGCGTGATCGTTCCGACCGAGCCGTCAGCCTCGTAGCCCGAAGGTTTGGTCTGGATGAACTTGCCGAGGCAGAACCAGGTGTCGTCAAAGCCGTGTTCTCCCTTTCCGGCCTCGCCGGTAGGGTTCATAC
>CAVJKE010000077.1:0-8176 GCA_963649695.1 bacterium | reverse complement strand
CCACCTACACGGTCGAGAACGCCCTCGCCAAGGTCAAGGACGAGAAGGGGATGAAGCGGGTTGAAAGGTTCCTGCGGCTGGACACCTGCCCCGACTGCGGCGGCACAAGGCTTTCCGAAACCGCCAGAGCGCCGAGGATCAAAGGAATATCCCTGGCCGAGGCCTGCTCGATGACCCTTTCGGAGATCGTGGGCTGGGTCAGGACGGTCCCGGCCTCGATGCCGGAACAGATGCGCCCTATGGCGGAAAGCATCTGCGCCTCGTTCCTGGACACTGCCAGGCGGCTTCTCGACCTCGGAATAGGCTATCTGGCCCTCGACAGGTCGGCCTCGACGCTCTCGACCGGAGAAAGGCAGAGAATGCAGCTGGCCAGAGCCGTGAGGAACCGCACGACCGGCGTCCTCTATGTGCTTGACGAGCCTTCCATCGGACTTCATCCGTCCAACATCGTCGGACTCTGCGGAGTGATGGACGACCTCGTGGCGGACGGCAATTCCGTCATTCTCGTCGACCACGACACCCAGATCCTTGCGAAATCCGACTGGCTCATCGAGATGGGACCGGGAGCCGGATCCGACGGCGGAAAAGTCATAGCCCAAGGCACTGTCAGCCAGATAGAGGCCGATGAGCATTCAAAGATAGGGCCTTTCCTTTCGGGCAAGGCCTCTGTTCAAGAAGAAGTTCAAACGGATAGGGAAAACATATTCAGTGAAGGGACGATACGGATGACGACCGATGCCATCCACACGGTCAGGCCGCTGACGGTCGAGATTCCGAAGGGACGGCTCTCGGTGGTGACCGGAGTGTCCGGCTCGGGCAAAACCACGATGGTGCTGGAAAGCCTCATCCCGGGGCTTCAGGCGGCCATAAACGGCAGTTCTCTGCCCCCTCACGTGAAATCAGTTTCTCTTGAAGGAATACGTCAGGTAAAACTCATAGACGCTTCACCGATAGGCATAAACATCCGCTCGACCGTGGCGACCTACGCCAATGTCCACGATGAGTTGCGGAAGGTGTTCGCCAAGACTCCGGACGCGAAAAAGCACGGATTCAAGGACGGGGATTTCTCCTACAACACCGGCAAGCTCCGCTGCCCGGCCTGCGACGGCACGGGTTCGATCAGCCTCGACGTGCAGTTCCTGCCGGACGTGGACATCCCTTGCCCGGACTGCCGGGGATCAAGGTACTCAAGGCTGGCCGGGACGATCAGACGGGAGAACGCCGGCGGGGAGTTCCACTCCCTGCCCGAACTGATGGCGATGGACATCAACTCCGCGCTCGACGCCTGCGCCGACCTCAAACTGGTGAGCCAGCGGCTGAGAGTCCTGCGTGACCTCGGACTCGGCTACCTGACGCTCGGCGAGGAGACCCCGAGCCTGTCCGGCGGAGAGGCCCAGCGGCTCAAACTGGCCAGCGAGATGGGCCGGGGACAGGCGGACTCGCTCTTCGTGTTCGACGAACCGACCATAGGGCTGCATCCGTCCGATGTCCTGACGCTTCTGAAAGTGTTCCGCAGCCTTGTGGAACACGGGGCGACAGTCGTCGTGATCGAACACGACCTGGATGTCATCCGGGCCGCCGACCACATCATCGACATGGGGCCGGGAGGCGGCGACGAGGGAGGACGCATCGTGGCCACAGGCTCTCCGGAGCGGATCCGGGCCTGCAAGGAAAGCGTCACGGGACGGTTCCTGTAACGAGGAGCGCCTGCAGGAATATTCCTGAGAACCATTCCTGCAGATCACTGAAACCCCTAACGCAACATTCACAGAAAACAGATAGAAACATATTCATAACTCATGGCACACAAATTCAGATTGGCAGCCGCGGTGGCGGCGATGATGCTGGCCACCGGAGCAGCCGGGGCAACCGGAACAACCGTAGCCGCCGGGGCCGCAGACGGAGGGAACTCCGGACGGGCGGAGCAGACATATTCAGAGAAAAGCGAGAGGGCTTGGAAGGGCAAATGGATCAGCAAGCAGGAATGCCGGAGCGGCAGCAACGTCTGGCTGGCCTTCCGCAAAGGCTTCGAGGTGGCTTCCGTGCCGCAGTCCGTGCCGACGCGCATAGCCGCCGACACCAAGTACTGGCTCTGGATCAACGACTCGCTTGTGGTCTTCGAGGGCGGGCTGAAACGAGGCCCGGCGCCTGGAGACTCCTACTACGACGAGATCGACATCGCGCCTTACCTGCGCCCGGGCCACAACTGCGTCGCCGCGCTTGTCTGGCATTTCGGCCTCAACGGCTTCAGCCACGCCGACAGCGGCACCGCTGGCTTCCTGTTCGACGCTCAGGCCCCGGGTCTGGAGATTCTCTCCGACAAGACCTGGCAGGCCTCCGTCTTCCACGCCTACGGCACGGCTGGCGCTCCAGAACCGAACTACCGCCTTCCGGAAAGCAACCTGAGGTTCGACGCGAGGAAAGACTTCAAAAAGAACTGGCGGGACGAGGAGCAATGGCTCGGCAGGTCTATGGAACTTCCTGTGACAGTGGGAGAACCGCCGTTCGGAAAGCTCGTCGAACGCCCGATTCCGATGTGGAAGGACTACGGGATGAAGGAATATGAAAGCGTCACCCGCAGCGGCGACACCCTCGTCTGCGCCCTTCCGTACAACGCCCAGGTCACCCCGTATCTGAAGGTGAAAGCTCCTGCCGGACGGACGGTCCAGATGCTGACGGACCACTACAGGGTCGGCCGCGACAAGACCCTCAGCCTCCGCGCCGAGTACGTCACGAAGGACGGGGTCCAGGAATATGAAAGCTTGGGCTGGCTCAACGGCGACAAGATGCTCTACATCGTGCCGAGCGATGTGGAAGTACTTGATGTAAAGTACCGTGAGACCGGTTACTTCACGGAATTCTCCGGCTCGTTCGAATGCGACGACCCTTTCTTAAATGAATATTGGCGCAAGGCGGTCCGCACTCTTTACGTCTGCATGCGCGACACCTACATGGACTGTCCGGACAGGGAACGCGCCCAGTGGTGGGGCGACGAGGTCAACGAACTCGGAATGGCTTTCTACGCCCTTTCGCCGTCTTCCTGGAAGCTGGCCGTCAAGGGAATCCACGAGCTGATGAACTGGCAGAGGGCGAACGGAGTGATCTCCGCTCCGATGCCGGCGATGAACTATTCGTCGGAACTTCCGTCACAGATGCTCGCTTCCGTCGGCTGGTACGGCTTCAGGACCCAGTACTTCTATTCCGCCGACAGTTCCTTCGTCCCGGTCGTCTACGACAGGATGAAAAGGTACCTGCACGAGGTCTGGAAACTGGACCAGGACGGAATCCCTGTCTACCGCACCGGCGACTGGGACTGGCCGGACTCCGGCAGTCCTGTGGACAAGTACGCCCTCATACCTTGCCTCTACCAGCTCGCCCTCAAGGGTGAACTTGATTTCGCCCGTATGCTAGGCAAAACGGAAGACGTTGAGATGATTGAATCTACGATGGACCGCCTGAAGGAATCCTACAACCGGATTTACTGGACCGGCAACGGCTACAGACATCCTTCCTACGAAGGTCCGACGGACGACAGGGCGCAGGCCATGGCGATCCTTTCCGGCATCGCCTCGCAGGACAAGCACCCGGCTCTGGTGGAGATTCTCAAGACCACGAACCTCGCCTCCACCTACATGGAGAAGTATATGGTCGAGGCCCTCTTCGTCGCCGGAGAATCCAACGCAGCCATCGAAAGGATGAAAAGGAATATGGCGAGGGTCATGGACGACCGGAGTTCGACTCTCTACGAGCATTGGGACTGGACGAATTCCAGCAACCACGCCTGGTCAGGGGCCAACATCATCCTTCTTGGCCAGAAAGTCTGCGGAATCGCTCCGACGGCTCCGGGCTTCAGGACTTTCGCCGTCCGTCCGCAGATGGGTCCGCTGAAGAGAGCGTCAGCCTCCATCGAGACCCTTTACGGCAAGATCAGCGTCTCCCTCAGCCGCAAGTCATCCCGGTCGGCCACCGCTTCATTGACCGTCACAGTGCCTGAAGGCACCTCCGCCACGGTCACCGCGGCAGGCGGCAAGGACACAGTCCTCTCCCCCGGCACGCACAGCCTGAAGATCCGCCTCGGACAATAAGCCATAGAGGCAATCCATAAAGATGAGCCATAGAAACAGGCCATAGACCACAGACAGAGAGGCCGGAACAGCGGCCCTGCCCCCCTCAAAAGGCAAGTCAAAAACTTAAATCAGACAAATCTGCGGATTTTTTCGTAAATTTGTCTGATTTATACGTTAGAGATTCACAGGAAATGTCGGACATACAACAGAACAACGAGTACACAGACGACAACATCAGGACCCTGGAAGGTGTCGAGCACATCCGCCGCAGGCCAGGAATGTACATCGGAAGGCTGGGCAACGGCTCCAACCCGGGAGACGGAATCTACGTCCTCCTCAAGGAGATCGTGGACAACTGTATCGATGAGTTCTCGGCCGGCTTCGGCAAACAGGTTGTCATCAACATCGAAGGCAACCAGGTCAGTGTCAGGGACTTCGGACGAGGAATCCCTCTCAACTCCGTCATCAAGGCCACCAGCCAGCTGAACACCGGAGGCAAATTCGACGACAAGGTCTTCAAGAAGTCCGTCGGCCTGAACGGAGTCGGCACGAAGGCCGTCAACGCCTTGTCGGAGAACTTCTATGTGGAGTCGTTCAGAGGCGGAGAGAGTTCCTGGGCGAGCTACAACCGCGGCGAACTGAAGGACAGCGGCCACAAGGACAAAGTCAGCGAGAAGAACGGCACCCTCGTGGTGTTCACCCCGGACAGCGAGATGTTCGGCAACTTCGAGTTCCACGCCGACATCGTGGAGACGATGGTCAAGAACTACTCCTACCTCAAGAAAGGCCTGGCCCTCGTTCTGAACGGAGTGACCTACAAATCCGAGAACGGACTTCTCGACCTCGTGAGGGAGAGCCTTTCGGAGACTCCTCTCTACGAGCCCATCCATCTCCAGGACGAGGACATCGAGGTTGTGCTGACCCACGGCAGCTCCTACGGAGAGAACATTTCCTCGTTCGTGAACGGTCAGAACACAAGGGACGGAGGCACGCATCTCGCGGCCTTCAGAGAGGCCATCGCCAAGACTCTCAAGGATTTCTACAAGAAGGACTACAAGCCTGAGGACTGCCGCCAGGGCATCATCGGGGCCATCAGCATCCAGATCCAGGAGCCGAACTTCGAGGGCCAGACCAAGACGAAACTCGGTTCGACCTACATGTGGGAGAAGTACAAGACTGACGAGAACGGCAAGAAGATCCAGAATCCGGACGGCTCGCTCGAGATCGACCGCGGCCCGACCATCCGTTCGTTCGTCAACGACTTCATCGCCAAGCACCTGGACAACTATCTGAGAATTCACAAGGACATAGTCCCGGTCATCGAGAACAAGATAAAGGACTCGCAGGCCGAGCGCGAGCAGATCGCCGGCATCCAGAAGAAGACCCGCGAGAGGAACAAGAAGGCCAGCGTCTACAACCGCAAGCTGCGCGACTGCCGCTACCATTTCGGGGACAAGGCTCCGAAGGACAAACCGGACATCACAGAGAAGACCAGCATATTCATCACCGAGGGAGATTCCGCGAGCGGAACCATCACCAAGGTCCGCGATGCCAACTGCCAGGCCGTGTTCAGCCTCAGGGGCAAGCCTATCAACTGCTACAAGGAAAGCCACAAGAAGGTGGCAGAGAACGAGGAGCTGAACCTTCTAATCTCGGCTCTCGGAGTGGAGGACGACCTCGACAACCTGCGCTACAACAACATCATCGTGGCCACCGATGCCGATGATGACGGAATGCACATCAGGATGCTTGTCCTGACCTTCTTCATGAAATACTACCCCGACCTCATCAGGCGCGGACACGTGCATATTCTCCAGACCCCGCTCTTCAGGGTGGCTAACAAGAAGGAGAGGCGCTACTGCTACTCCATCGAGGAGAAGGACGCGGCAGTCAAGGCGATGAAGACCGCGGTGCAGATCACCAGGTTCAAAGGTCTGGGAGAGATCTCCTCCGACGAGTTCGTGGACTTCATCGGAGAGAACATGAGGCTGGACCTCGTGAAACTTTCGGACGAGGAGTCCATCGCCGACATAATGGAGTTCTACATGGGCGATAATACAATCGACCGCCAGAACTTCATCAGGGCGAACCTGCGCTCCGAAGAGGAACTTGAAGATGTAAACATCTAAATATTCGTTTAACATGTCTAAATGGGCTAAATTCTGCGGCTGGCTGCTGAAGAAGATGGGATGGACCACCGTCGGCGGGCCGATACCTGAAAAGAAAGGCATAGTGCTGGGTGTGCCTCACACCTCGGCGTGGGACTTCGTCATCTCGTACCTGTTCTACACTCAGTTCGACAGGAAGGCGCACGTGATGATCAAGAAAGAGTTCTTCTTCTGGCCGGTGGGCGTGTTCCTCCGCAAGGTGGGCTGCATTCCCGTGGACAGGAGCAGCGCCTCGGCGATGGTCAAGAGCCTGATCGAGGAGATGGAGAAAGTGGACGCGTTCCACCTCGCGATCGCCCCGGAAGGGACGAGGAAACCGGTGAAGAAATGGAAGACCGGCTACCACCTCATCGCCAGGACGGTCGGCTGCCCTGTCTACCTTGGCTACTTCGACTGGAAGAGCAAGCGCGTCGGCATAGGCGACAAGTTCGAGCTGACCGACGACGCGAGGGCGGACACGGACAGGATCCAGGCGATCTACGAGACCAAAGGCTTCGTAGGCAAGCATCCTGAGGGCTACATCACTCATTAGAAACGTAAAAAAGGACAATATGGCAAGCAGAAGCAGAGAGAATTACCTGACAACGCTGGCGAAGCTTTTTGACTATGCGACCGACAAGTTCGCAAAAAGACCGCTTTCACGCTTCGTGGAAGGCGGACAGGAGTACACCTACGAGAGTTTCAAGCACACCTGCCTGCAGCTTTCCCACCGCTTCAACCGGTTCGGCATCAGCGCCCGGGACAAGGTGGCCATACTTTCCAACAACATGCCGAACTGGACAGTGGCGATGTTCTCCTGCGTGCCGTTCGGCCGCGTGACGGTGCCGATCCTCCCGGATTCATCCGAAAGCGAGATCACCAACATCATCAACCACTCCGAGTGCAAGGCCATCTTCGTGTCCAAGAGACTGCTGAAGAAACTGAGCCAGGAGGTCATCGACAAGCTGACCCTCGTCATCGACATCGAGACCTTCGAGTTCATCAAGAAGGATGACAAAGCCTTCACCTGCGAGGGCCACGGAGTCGATCCGCAGGCCGACGACCTCGCCTCGATCATCTACACGTCAGGCACTTCCGGCAAGGCCAAGGGCGTGATGCTCAGCCACCGCAACTTCTGCCAGAACATCATCGCCGCCTACCACGCCCACAAGGCCGGCAAGCATGACCGCTGGCTTTCCATCCTGCCGATGTCGCACACCTACGAGATGGCGTTCAGCGTCCTCTACCCGCTCTATGTGGGAGGCTGCGTCTACTATATTCAGAAACCGCCTACCCCGAGCATCCTGATGGCCGCGATGAAGAAGATCCGCCCGTCGATAATGTGCGCGGTGCCTCTGATCATCGAGAAGGTCTACAAGAGCAGCGTGGTGCCGACCATCGAGAAGAGCCGCGTGCTTTCCTGGATGAAGGCGCACACGCCTTGGCTTCTTTACCGGATGATCGGTAAGAAGCTCTACCAGTCCTTCGGAGGCAAACTGAAGTTCTTCGGCATCGGCGGCTCCAAACTGGACAGCACCGTGGAGGACTTCCTCCACAAGGCCGGGTTCCCTTACGCCATCGGCTACGGTCTGACCGAGACCGCCCCGCTGATCACCAACGCCTGCGTCGGAAAGACCGTCGTCGGATCGATCGGCGTGCCTGCCTACAATGTGGAGGTCAAGCTCCAGAACGTCAACCCGGAGACCGGAGAGGGCGAAATCGTGGCGAAGGGCGACAACGTGATGCTCGGCTACTACCGCGACCCTGAAAGGACCCGCTCGGTCCTGACCGATGACGGCTGGTTCCGCACCAACGACCTCGCTTGCAAGGACGCGAAGGGACGCTACTACATCAAGGGGCGGCTCGGGAATATGATTGTGGGGCCTTCGGGAGAGAACATCTACCCGGAGGAAATCGAGCAGGTGATCAACACCTTCTCGGGCGTGAACGAATCCCTCGTCG
>CAVJKE010000076.1:0-8321 GCA_963649695.1 bacterium | reverse complement strand
ACCCCCTGCCAGGGGGATGTCGGCCTTACGGCCGGCCGGCAGAAGCCGGCTTGTCGCTGCGCTCCGTCTTTCCCGTCTTTCCCGTTCTTCCAACCAGCCGTCCTTGCGCGCTAGCACAGGATATTCATAGACTACCTTTTATTCTTCGGGGAGGTTTTGGGAGAGCTTGGCGGGGATTATGGATTCGGGGCCGGCTTTGCGGGCTCCGGTTTTGATTTTCGCCTGTGACTTCTTCGGGGCCAGACGGAGGTTTTCCAGCTTCTGGATTTTCTTTATGACGCACTGGTTGTTGCCGGTCAGCTTGTTGGTCGACTCCTTGTAGGCCGCCCGGGCATTCTCCAGCGACTCCCCGATCTTCACATAACTGTTCATCCATCCGCTCAGCTGCCCCATCAGCTCCGAGGCCGCCTCGTAGACTTCGGTGATGTTCTTCTCCTGGTCGGCCTGCTTCCAGGCCATCTGGATCATGTTCAAGACAATGATGAGGGTCATCTGGCTCACGATCAGCACCTTGTTGTCCTTGGCCACCTGCCAGAGCATCGGATCCTCGTCCAGCATCAGCCTGAAAGCTCCCTCGACCGGGATGAACATCAGGTTGTAGTCCACTTTCCGCTTTCCGTCAGGAAGGTACGAGGCGTAGTCCTTGCTTTTCAGTTCGTCCACGTGCTTGCGGACGCTTTCCACGTGGGCCTTGGCGGCCCTGACCCTGTCCTCCACGCTGCTGGCCTTCAAGTATTTCATATAGTCTTTAAGACTGACTTTGGAGTCGATGATGACGGTCGTGTCATCCGGGTAGAACACCATCACGTCAGGGATCATCGTGCCGCCGTCCTCGTTCTTGATCTCGTGTCCGTCCTTGTCGGTCATCACGCCCTGGGTGAAGAAATGCACGCCTTCCGTCAGCCCGGCGTTCTTCAGCACGTCGGTCAGCAGCATCTCACCGAAGTCGCCCTGCACCTTTGAATATCCCGTCAGAGCGTCCGCCAGGTTCCTGGCCTCTCCCGCCACGGCCTGCGAGCGTTCCATCACATCGTGAATATGCTCCTTCAACTGTGCGCTCTGAGCGGCGGACTCCGTCCTGGATTCCTGGACGGCCTTGCCCAGTTCGGCGAATTTCTCCTGGACCGGCTTCAGGAGTTCGGAGATGGATTCGGCGCTCTGCCGCCTGAATTCCGAACTGTTTTCAGCCGAGAGAGCCTTGAAGGTGTCCTTCATGCTCTGCAGATCCTTCTCCCTGAGTTCCTTCTGCTCCGCCAGTTCCTTCTCCCTGAGTTCCTTCTGCTCGGCGACGGCCTTTTCCCTCAATTCCTTCTGTTCGGCGACGGCCTTTTCCCGAAGTTCTTTCTGTTCAGCCACTTCCTTCTCTCTCCGTTCCTGCAGCTCCGCCAGCTCCCGTTCACGGATTTCTTTCTGCTCGGCGACGGCCTTTTCCCGGAGTTCTTTCTGTTCAGCCACTTCCTTCTCTCTCCGTTCCTGCAGCTCCGCTATCGCACGTTCGTGTTTCTCTTCAAGTCTGGCGTCATATTCCTCTTTCGTCTTGAGGGTGGCGGCAAGAGCGTTCTTTTTGATGATGGCTGCCACAAGGGCGGCAAGTGAGGCCGCCAGAGCGGCCGAAAGTATGATGATCAATGTAAGTTCCATATCTGAATCTGGATGAGTTTGCTGCCGGACAAGAATGTGGCATCAGGTGCAATTATAAGAAAAAAATCATATTTGCGGTAGTCCGGCTTGCTGATAAAGCGAAATATTTCAAAATTGTCTATCTTGTGTGCAAGATATTCCCTTCCGGGGAATTTTATATCCGTGAAGATAACCAAACCTATTGCAAATATGAGTTTACGCAAGACGATTTTGGTGCTGGCAGGATTTCTGGCCTTCAGCACGGCGGCGTTTTCCCAACGGGATTTCAAGAAACACGAAATCAGCTTGGGATTCTCGCCGTACCCTGTCGATCCCTTATGTTGGACTGAATTTTACTTCAGCGAGACGGGAGTCCTTGAAAACGTGTACGGCGAGAGAATCGGAAGCCGGAATACCATCCCGTTGTTCTCCGTTTCCTACAACCACTTCTTCAAGAGATGGTTCTCTCTGGACACAAGGCTTTCATTCTCAGGTGCGTACAGGAATGTCTATTACGGCATAGAATCGAAGTACGACCATCGCGACTTCGACCCTTACGTGACCCTGATGGAGATGGCTCGGTTCACTTACCTCAATCGGGATTGGGTGCGGCTCTACTCTTCGGTCGGGCTCGGCCTGACGACATACGACGGACTCTACCTGTCGTTGCAGACTACTCTGCTCGGGGTCTCGGTCGGAAAGAAGTTCTTCGGATTCGCCGAATTCGGCGTCGGGGCGGAATACCTCCCTTTTCACTGCGGACTCGGGTACAGATTTTAAAGTTCAATGAATATGAAAAAGATTACAATATGCCTTCTGGCACTCGTCGCGGCCCTGGTTTCCTGCAAGAAAGACGATGTCTTCCCGTCTCCTGAGGAAAAGCTCAAGTCGGCCGCCGGTTCGATATTCAACAGCACGGCGGTTCCGTCGGTGGAACTTCTTGATTTCTGTCTTGACTTCCAGGCCTACCTTGACGCTTCAGCTGAAGACAAGATTCTGGAGAAGTACAAGCCGATACGCAAGTCCGTGAGCAAGGAAGGGGAGAATTCCTACGAGGTGACTGCCTACGACTTGATCCCGTCCTACGGCAAGTTCACAACGGACGGAAAATCCGTGAATGAACCCGGAGCGAAATTCGTGTTCGATGACTTGGAAGCGACCGTGACCTGCACAGGAACGGATGAATGGGAGATCAGAGTGTCCAGGACAGAAGGTAAAACCGCTGCCGAGGTCTACAGCAGGTACACGTATTTCTATAGTAGCGAAGATGTCTATGAATATGTGTTTCTCTACAGGAAATCATCGCCCGATGAACTTGCCGGGACCGTCAGCCTTGAGGGAACGCTTAAGAGCAAAGGATCGAAGACCTATGGTTACACCGCCAGCTACCGGACTGAGAGAGAATTCAAGCATCTTGGCGGCTCTTCATTCTCGGGTGCGTTCAAGATGGAGACATTCGACGCCTCCGGCACGCCTCTCCATAGCTGTACATTGAATCTGTAGTCGTGGCGGGTAACTGATTGGCTTCTAAATAAATAAGCGATGGTCTGGTACGGAAATCCGCACCAGACCATCGCTTATTTTCAAGATTATCAGAAAGTTATCTGCCACGGCTGCGCTTATATTTTTTTTGCCGCATTGGGAAAAATGGAGTAATTTTGGGTTTTGAATTTTTCGTCCTCAAAAGAACTTATATGACAGAAAAGATCATCATTCTGGATTTCGGCTCCCAGGTCACGCAGCTCATCGGCCGCAGACTCCGCGAACTGAATGTTTATTGCGAGATTTACCCGTTCAACAAGGTTCCGGCGCTCGACTCCACGGTCAAGGGAGTCATCCTTTCCGGCAGCCCTTGCTCGGTGCGCGACAAAAACGCCCCTCAGATCGACCTGAGCGGCATCAAGGGCCGGTTCCCTCTTTTGGGAATATGCTACGGCGCGCAGTACCTCGCCCACAATTTCGGCGGCCAGGTGCAGGGTTCCCTCGCCCGTGAATATGGCCGCGCGATGCTGGACGTGACCGACTCCGAGTCACCTCTGCTGAAGGGAGTCTCCTCCCACACGCAGGTCTGGATGTCCCACGGCGACACGATCGCGGCTCTTCCTGAGGGCGGCGAGGTCATCGCCTCGACCGAAAGCGTGGTGAACGCGGCCTTCCACATCAAAGGCGAGCAGACCTACGCGGTGCAGTTCCACCCGGAAGTCTTCCACACGACCGAAGGCACGAAAATCCTCGGCAACTTCGCTTTGGGAATATGCGGTTGCAAGGGCGACTGGACTCCGGACTCGTTCATCGAGACGACGGTGGCGAACCTCCGCGCCCAGATAGGTGACGACAAGGTCATCCTCGGCCTCAGCGGGGGAGTGGACTCGACCGTCGCCGGAGTGCTTCTCAACAAGGCCATCGGCCACAACCTCACCTGCATATTCGTGAACAACGGTCTTCTGAGGAAGAATGAATATGAAGATGTCCTGGCTTCGTACAGGGATATGGACCTCAATGTCATCGGCGCCGACGCTTCGAAGGAGTTCATCTCGCAGCTGGCCGGAGTCACCGAGCCTGAGGCCAAGAGAAAGATCATCGGAAGGCTCTTCGTGGAGACCTTCGACAAATACGCCCGCACCATCGAGAACGCCCGCTGGCTCGCCCAGGGCACAATCTACCCTGATGTGATCGAGTCCGCCGGCATCGAGGGCATCGCCTCCAAGATCAAGTCCCACCACAACGTGGGCGGTCTGCCTGAGAAGATGAATCTCAAGGTGGTCGAGCCGCTCAGGATGCTGTTCAAGGACGAGGTCCGCAGGGTCGGCCGCGCCCTCGGCATCAAGGACGAACTCATCGGCCGCCATCCTTTCCCGGGACCGTCGCTCGCCATCCGTATCATCGGCGACATCACTGAGGAGAAGCTGAATGTCCTCAGGGAGGCCGACGACATATTCATAAAAGGGCTTCGTGAATATGACTGCTCAGCCCTTCATCTTCCGTCCGCTTCGGATCCGCGCGTTGAGGCGAAGAACCTTTATGATGCGATCTGGCAGGCCGGTGTGATCCTTCTGCCGATCAAGAGCGTGGGTGTGATGGGTGACGAGAGGACTTATGAGAATCCGGTGGCGTTGCGTGCCGTGGTTTCCACTGACGCGATGACCGCCGACTGGTTCCATTTTCCTTATGATTTCCTGGCCCAGGTCAGCAATGACATAATAAACAAGGTCAAGGGGGTCAACAGGGTAGTGTACGATATATCGTCCAAACCACCGGCAACTATTGAATGGGAGTAGAAACTCCCATTCAATACCTTGTATAATGTATAATATTTAGCCGTGCCGGAATGATTATCCGGGACGGCTAAATTATATTCAAAAATTCTTCATAATTCAAAAATGATTGCATAACTTTGCAGAGTTTTTGAATAAATATGCTTCGTTATGAAGGACAAGCTTGAAAGACAACGGATAATCCGTGAAGTGATCCGTGACAAACGGGTACGGAACCAGGAGGAACTCTCCAACTATCTTGGCGAAAGAGGTCTCAGGGTCGCCCAGGCGACGCTGTCAAGAGACATCAGGGAACTGAGGATAACCAAGATCCACGACGGCGACGGCTACTGCTACGCCCTGCCGCAGCCGGGAATGCTGAGAACCCTCGCGGGCAGCATCTCCGCCACCGACAGCATCGTGAGCGCCGAGTTCTCCGGCTCGCTGGTAGTCGTGAAGACCCAGCCGGGCCACGCGGCCATGATCGCGTCCCTGATCGACGGCAACCATATTCCTGAAGTGATCGGGACTCTCGCCGGCGACGACACCATCCTGATGGTGATGAAAGAGGGAGTGGCGCGCAAGGCGGTCATCGAATCTCTTGACGGACTATTCAAAGGATTCGCTTCCAAGTGTGTCAACCAAAATTAAACTATCGTATTAAAAAATGACGCAACAGGACGAGTTGACAGTCGAGGTGGCTTCAGACAAGCACCTCAAGTACATTGATGAGATTCTGAAGACAATCGAAGACGCCGCCAAAGTAAGAGGCACCGGCATCGCGAAGAGAAAGCCGGAGTACGTGGCTCAGAAA
Source organism: bacterium (assembly GCA_963649695.1). Classification (GTDB taxonomy): domain Bacteria; phylum Bacteroidota; class Bacteroidia; order Bacteroidales; family UBA932; genus Cryptobacteroides. The sequence continues at coordinate 2,633 of CAVJKE010000076.1, read as the reverse complement.
ATGAAAGAGGCGAAGGCGGTGATCGCCCTCAAGGGAGACCGTTTCGCCGGATTCAGCTACATCGAAACCTGGGAACACAAGCACTATGTGACCACCTCCGGACTTATCGTGCATCCGGATTTCCGTGGCCTTGGACTTGCGAAAAGGATCAAGGACCTGACCTTCACCCTGGCCCGCACACGCTGGCCGCATGCGAAGATTTTCAGCCTCACCAGCGGCGCGGCCGTGATGGCCATGAACACCCAGCTTGGCTACAAACCGGTGACTTTCGCCGACCTGACCACGGACGAGACGTTCTGGAAAGGCTGCGAGGGCTGCATCAACGTCGATGTGCTGAAGCGCACCGACAGAAAGTACTGCATCTGCACCGGAATGCTGTTCGACCCGGAGGAGCATCTCCCGGCCAAACTCCCTCAGGATGTTCTCGACAGGATCAGGAAGATCGATGGCTGCGAGAAAGAAGATTAACTAAAAACAATGGACATAGAATAATATGGAAAAGAAAAAAGTTGTTGTCGCGTTCAGCGGCGGTCTGGACACATCGTTCACGGTGATGTACCTGGCAAAGGAAAAGGGCTACGAAGTCTACGCCGCCTGCGCCGACACCGGCGGATTCAGCGCCGAGCAGCTTAAAGATAACGAGAAGCACGCCTACGAACTTGGCGCGAAGGAATATGTCACCCTCGACGTGACCAAGGAATATTATGACAAGAGCCTGAAGTACATGATCTACGGCAATGTGCTCAGGAACGGGACCTACCCGATCTCCGTCTCCTCTGAAAGAATATTCCAGGCAATGGCCATCGCCCGCTATGCCAAGTCCATCGGCGCTGACGCCATCGCCCACGGCTCCACGGGAGCTGGCAACGACCAGGTCCGTTTCGACATGACCTTCCTCGTGATGGCTCCGGGCATCGAGATCATCACCTTGACCCGCGATATGGCGCTCACTCGCCAGTTCGAGGTGGACTACCTCAACCAGCACGGCTTCAAGGCTGATTTCAAGAAACTTAAATATTCCTACAACGTCGGCCTCTGGGGCACTTCCATCTGCGGCGGCGAGATTCTGGACTCCAAGCAGGGACTTCCTGAGTCGGCCTACCTCAAGCAGATCACGAAGGACGGTTCAGAGACCGTCGAGATCGAGTTCAAGAACGGCGAGATCGCCGCTGTCAACGGTCAGGAATATTCAGACAAGGTGGCCGCCATCCAGGCTGTCGAGAACATCGCCGCTCCTTACGGAATCGGCCGCGACATGCACGTCGGTGACACCATCATCGGCATCAAGGGCCGCGTGGGCTTCGAGGCCGCCGCTCCTATGCTGATCATCGCCGCCCACAAGTTCCTCGAGAAATTCACCCTGAGCAAGTGGCAGCAGTACTGGAAGGACCAGGTGGCCAACTGGTACGGTATGTTCCTGCACGAGAGCCAGTACCTCGAGCCTGTGATGAGGGACATCGAGGCGATGCTCGAGAGCAGCCAGAGGAACGTGACCGGCAAGGTGACGATGGAACTCCGTCCGTGGTCGTTCTCGACCGTCGGCGTGGATTCCCCTTGCGACCTCGTCAAGACCAAGTTCGGCGAGTACGGCGAGATGCAGAAAGGCTGGACCAGCGAGGACGCCAAGGGCTTCATCAAGGTCTCATCGACCCCTCTGCGCGTCTACTACACCGCCCACAAGGACGAAGGAGAAAAATTGGAAAAAGAACTTTAATATACTGAATATCATGTCAAAGACAATCACGATAATCGGAGCCGGAATGATGGGCTCCGCCCTCGCTTTCCCTGCAAGGGAGAACGGCAATGTTGTACGTTTGGTAGGCACTCCTCTTGACAAGGAGATCATCGAGGCCTGCAAGGCTTCAGGCCAGCATCCTAAATTCACCGTCCCGTTCCCGGAAGGAATCGAGTACTTCCAGTTCGAGGATTGGAAGAAGGCTGTCGAGGGCGCTGACTTCATCATCGGCGGAGTAAGTTCCTTCGGCGTTGACTGGTTCCTTGAGAACGTCCTTTCCGAGCTGGATCCGTCAGTCCCTGTGATCTCTGTGACCAAGGGTCTCATCAACCTTGAGGACGGTTCGCTCATCTCCTATCCGGAGTACTGGAAGCGCAGCCTCGCCGCCAAGGGCATCGACCGTCAGATCTGCGCTATCGGCGGCCCTTGCACAAGCTACGAGCTTGTCGCCCACGACCAGACCGAGGTCGCTTTCTGCGGCAAATGCCCTGAGACCCTGAAGATGATCAAGGCCGCCATGGCCACCGACTACTACCACATCTCCCTGACCAACGATGTCGAGGGACTTGAAAGCGCCGTGGCTCTGAAGAACGGCTACGCCCTTGCGGTCGCCATGACCATCGGCCTTGTCAACAAGACTCTCGGCGACGGCCTCCACTACAACTCACAGGCTGGCGCTTTCTACCAGGCTGTCAAGGAGATGCGCTGCCTGCTTGAACTTCAGGGAGCGAGCCGTGACTGCGAGAACATCGGTATCGGCGACCTCTACGTGACCGTCTATGGCGGCCGTACAAGAAAGGTCGGCATCCTTCTCGGCGAGGGCAAGACCTACCAGGAGGCGATGGACATCCTCGCAGGTGTCACTCTCGAGAGCCTCGTGGTTTCCCGCCGCGTGTTC